>JAENWO010000092.1 GCA_016649925.1 Actinomycetales bacterium | reverse complement strand
TGTGCCGCCGCGGCGGAGGTGTGCCGCCGCGGCGGAGGATCGCCCCCTCCGCGAGGCACGAGCGGCCGACCGGAACCGAACGCCAGGTGTGCCGCCCCGGACTCCCGCCCGAGGGGACACCTCCGGCCCGAGGGGACACCTCCGGCCCGAGGGGACACCCTGCGCCGTGTGCCACCGCGGCGCGGGTGTTCAGCCGCGGCGCGGGTGGTCCGCCCCGACTCCCGTCCGCGAACGACGCCGAGAGCTCGGGGCGCGCGCGGCCCTCGCACTAGGCTGCACGGGTGACTTCCGCCGCCCTTCCCGACGATGACATCCTCGGCGCCGACGCGCCCGAACTGACCTCGCAGGAGGCCGTCGACCGGTCGCTGACGACCGCCCAGACGCGCAGCGCGGAGATCGAGCGGGCCCTGGCGAAGGACGCCGGCCGGTTCCGCGTACTGACCGGGGACCGGCCGACCGGCCGCCTGCACCTGGGCCACTACCTCGGCACGCTGGCCAACCGCGTCCGCCTCCAGGACGCCGGCGTGGAAACCGTCCTGCTCATCGCCGACTACCAGGTGATCACCGACCGGGACGACGCCGGTCCGCTGGTCGAGCGCGTGCGTGACCTCACCGCCGACTACCTCGCCGCCGGCATCGACCCCGAGCGCACCACGATCTTCACGCACTCCGCGATCCCTGCGCTGAATCAGCTGATGCTGCCGTTCCTGTCGCTGGTCACGGACTCCGAGCTGCGCCGCAACCCCACGGTCAAGGCCGAGAACGAGGCGGCCGGCGGGCGGCCGATGAGCGGCCTCCTGCTCACCTACCCCGTGCACCAGGCCGCCGACATCTTGTTCTGCAAGGCGAACCTCGTGCCCGTCGGCAAGGACCAGCTCCCCCACCTCGAGCTGACCAGGGCGATCGCGCGCCGCTTCAACGAGCGCTATGCGGGCGGCCGGAGCGTCTTTCCCGCCCCCGACGCGCTGCTCAGCGAGGCGGTCAACGTGCTCGGCGTCGACGGCCAGAAGATGTCGAAGTCCAAGCGCAACACCGTCGACATCGCGATGAGCGAGGACGAGACGGCCAAACAGTTCAAGCGGGCCGTCACCGACTCCGACCGGCACATCACGTACGACCCGGTGAACCGCCCCGAGGTCGCGAACCTGCTGATGATCGCGGCCCTGTGCAGCGGGGGCGACCCGGCGGTCCTGGCCGAGGAGATCGGCGACGGCGGCGGCGCCAGCCTCAAGCGCGTCGTCACCGAGGCCGTCAACGAGCGGCTCCGTCCGATCCGCGTCCGACGCCGCGAGCTCGAGGCCGACCCCGCCCACCTCCAGCGCGTCCTCGCGGACGGAAACGCCCGTGCGAACGAGATCGCGGAGGCGACCCTCGCCGAGGTGCGCGAGGCGATGGGGATGATCTACACCTGAGCCACGCCCGCCGTCGGGCACGACGGCGCACGCCCGCCTCCCCGCACGACGGCGCCCGCCCTCCCCGCACGACGGCGCACGCCCTCCCCGCACGACGGCGCACGCCCGCCCCGCACGACGGCGCACGCCCGCCCCGCACGCCTCCGGGCTCAGGCGGAGGTGACCAGGCCCATCTCGGTGGCGGCGGCGAGCGCGGCGTGCTTGGGCACGATCCGCACGCTGTAACCGAAGGGACCGGACTGGCCGAGGGTGAAGGCGCGGGAGAACTGATAGCGCCCGCCCTCGTAGGTGTCGGTGAGCTGTAGCGCCGAGGTGCCGAACTCGTCGATATCGTCGATATCGTCGACGTGCCCGTAGTTCATCTCCACCTCGACGTCCTCGGGGCGGAGCTGACCCAGGGAGACGAACGCCTTGATCGTGACGTTGTCGCCGACCTTGACGGCCTCGTGCAGCCCCTCGGACTCGACGTGGTCCACGCGCACCGCCGACCAGTTGTCCCGCACGCGGGACTTCCACTCGGCAAGCTCGATGGCGCCGGTCTGCCCGGGTCCGTCCATGTCTCGACCGGACTGCGCCGTCGGGGTGTAGAGCTGCGTGATGTAGTCCCGCACCATCCGCGTGGCCTGGGCCTTCGGGCCGAGCGTGGTCAGCGTGTGCCGGACCATCGCGAGCCAGTGGTTGGGCAGGCCGTCCTCACGGTCGTAGAACCGCGGGGTGACGACGTTCTCGAGCAGGTCGTACAGGGCCGACGCCTCGAGGTCGTCGCGACGCTCGGGGTCCTCGACGCCGTCGGCGGTAGGGATCGCCCAACCGTTCTGCCCGTCGTACCACTCGTCCCACCAGCCGTCCAGGACGGACAGGTTGAGGGAGCCGTTCAGGGCCGCCTTCATGCCGGACGTGCCGCACGCCTCGAGCGGGCGCAGCGGGTTGTTCAGCCAGACGTCGCAGCCCGGGTAGAGCGTCTGCGCCATCTCGATGTCGTAGTTCGGCAGGAACACGATGCGGTTGCGCACCGCCGGGTCGTCCGCGAACTGCACGAGCTTCTGGATGAGCCGGATACCCTGTTCGTCCGCGGGGTGCGACTTGCCGGCCAGGAGGATCTGGATGGGCCGCTCGGGGTGGGTGAGCAGCGCACGCAGGCGGTCGGGGTCGCGCAGCATCAGGGTGAGGCGCTTGTACGTGGGCACCCGTCGGGCGAAGCCGATCGTCAGCACGTCCGGGTCGAGCACGTCGTCGATCCAGCCGAGCTCGGCCGGGGACGCACCACGCTTGGTCCACGACTTGCGCACGCGGGACCGCGCGTTCTGCACGAGCCGCTCGCGCAGCTGGTGGCGAAGCTCCCACAGGGTCGCGTCATCGATGCCGCCCTCGGTCTTGAGCCAGCCCGCACCGGAGGAGATCTCGTCGGCCGTGAAGTGCTCGGCCTGCGCCTCGGCGAAGACCGGGTCGATCCACGTCGGGGAGTGCACGCCGTTCGTGATCGAGGTGATCGGCACCTCCGAGGCCTCGAAGCCCGGCCAGAGCTGGGCGAACATGCCGCGTGAGACCTTGCCGTGCAGCTTCGAGACGCCGTTCGCGCGCTTCGCCATGCGCAGGCCCATGACGGCCATGTTGAACACGGTGCGGTCACCGCCGGCGTAGTCCTCGGCGCCGAGCGCGAGCACGCGCCCCACCGGGACGCCCGGCAGCTGCGCGCCGCCGCCGAAGTACTCGGCGATCAGGTCGGCACCGAAGCGGTCGATGCCGGCCGGGACGGGCGTGTGCGTGGTGAACACGGTGGCGGAGCGGACGGCCTCGAGGGCCGCGTCGAAACCGATGCCCTCGGACTCGACGAGCTCGCGGATGCGCTCGATGCCGAGGAAGCCGGCGTGGCCTTCGTTACAGTGGTAGACCTCCGGCGTCGGTGCGCCGCTCAGTCGGGAGTAGAGGCGCAACGCCTTGATGCCCCCCATGCCGAGCAGCAGCTCCTGCTGGAGACGGTGCTCGCCGCCGCCGCCGTAGAGGCGGTCGGTGACCTTGCGAGCCTGGTCGTCGTTGTCGAGCACGTTGGAGTCGAGGAGCAGCAGCGGGACGCGGCCGACGTCGGCGCGCCACACCTGGGCGTTGAGGGTGCGGCCGCCGGGGAGCGGCAGGCTGATCCGGGACGCGGTGCCGTCCTCCTCGCGCAGCAGGGTGAGGGGCAGGTTGTCGGGGTCGAGCACCGGGTACGTCTCCTGCTGCCAACCGTCCCGCGTGAGGGACTGGCGGAAGTAGCCGGCGCCGTACAACAGGCCCACCCCGACGATCGGCGCACCCAGGTCGGAGGCGCTCTTGAGGTGGTCACCGGCGAGGATGCCGAGGCCGCCGGAGTACTGCGGCAGCGCGGTGGTAATGCCGAACTCCGCCGAGAAGTAGGCGATCGCGGCGGGCAGGGCGACCTCGCCGGACGCTGCGGCGCGACGCTCGGCGTCCTGCTGGTACCAGCGGGGCTCGGACAGGTAGGTCGCGAGGTCGGCGGCCAGGCCCTGCACCCGGGCGACGAAGTCCGCGTCGGCGGCCAGCTCCTCGAGTCGCTCGGAAGTCAGGGAGCCGAGCAACTTGACCGGGTCGCCGTGCACGACCTCCCAGCGCTCCGGGTCGATCGACGCGAACAGCTCGCGCGTCGGGGTGTGCCAGGACCACCGAAGGTTCAGGGCAAGGTCGTCGAGAGCGTCGAGCGGCTTGGGCAGTACGGTGCGGACGGTGAATCGTCGGATTGCTCTCACGGTCGATCAGTGTAGGCCAGAACCGCAAGAGTTGCTGCAAGTTACAACCCGCGTTTCAATGCCGGACGGTCCGATCCGTGGTCGCCGTCACCGACGGCCCCGCCCGCCCGGTTCGCGCCAACATTCCCCTCGCTTGGTGTGTCAAGAGGGCCCATGTCTCGGTAGGTTCGGACCCGTGACTATTCCGCAGCCGACGCCGCACGCCCCGATCGGACGCATCCCGGTGGTCGGGGTCTCCCCTCTGGCCGAAGGTGGACGCTGGCCCACCAAGGCCGTCGTCGGGGAGGTCATCCCGGTCCGCGCTACCGTCTTCCGCGAGGGGCACGACGCCGTCGCGGCCACCGCGGTGCTCGTCGCGCCGGACGGGACGGACCACTCCAGCGCGCGCATGCGCGACATCTCGCCGGGCAACGACCTCTTCCGGGCGTTCCTCGTCCCCGACGCCGAGGGGTTGTGGGGCTTCCGGGTGGAGGGTTGGTCCGACCCGTACGGCACCTGGCACCACGACGCGAGCATCAAGGTGCACGCCGGCGTCGACGTCGAGCTGATGCTCGCCGAGGGCGCGCTCGTCCTGGACCGGGCCGCCGGTCTGGAGGGGCTGAACGCGGAGCAGGCGGGCGTCCTCGTCGACGCCGTACGCGCGCTGCGCGACGCGTCCCGGCCACCGGGCGCGCGGCTCGCCGCCGGCACAGCACCGGAGGTGCACGCGGTGCTCGACGCCGTGCCCCTGCGCGACCACGTCTCCCCCAGCGCTCTCTACCCGCTGCGGGTGGACCGCCAACGGGCCCTGTACGGCTCCTGGTACGAGTTCTTCCCCCGCTCGGAGGGCGCCCGCCAGGACCTCTCCACCGGCGTGTGGACCTCCGGCACGCTGCGCACCGCCGAGGAGCGTCTGGCGGCAATCGCGGAGATGGGGTTCGACGTCGTCTACCTCACCCCCGTCCACCCGATCGGCACCACGAACCGCAAGGGCCGCAACAACACCCTGACCGCGCAGCCCGGTGACCCCGGATCGCCGTACGGCATCGGCTCAGCCGAGGGCGGCCACGACGCGATCCACCCCGAGCTCGGCACGTTCGAAGACTTCGACCACTTCGTCGCCACCGCGCGGGCGCTCGACATGGAGGTCGCGCTCGACGTTGCGCTGCAGGCGTCCCCCGACCACCCCTGGGTGGTCGAGCACCCGGAGTGGTTCACCACGCGGGCCGACGGCACGGTCGCCTCCGCGGAGAACCCGCCGAAGAAGTACCAGGACATCTACCCGCTCAACTTCGACAACGACCCGGAGGGGATCTACCAGGCGATCCTCGCGATGCTCCAGGTCTGGATGGACCACGGTGTCACGGCGTTCCGGGTGGACAACCCGCACACGAAGCCGCTGCCCTTCTGGGAGCGGCTCCTCGCCGAGGTCGCGGCCCGGCGCCCGGACGTGCTCTTCCTCTCCGAGGCGTTCACCCGGCCGGCGATGATGCGCGCACTCGCCACCATCGGGTTCCACCAGTCCTACACGTACTTCACGTGGCGGCACTCCAAGTACGAGCTGAGCGAGTACCTGACCGAGCTCGCGGGCGACTCCGCGGCGGTGCTCCGGCCCAGCTTCTGGCCGACCACGCACGACATCCTCACCCCGTTCATGCAGCAGGGCGGCCCCACGGCCTTCGCGATCCGCGCCGTGCTCGCCGCCACCGGCTCACCGACCTGGGGCATCTACTCCGGGTACGAGCTCGCCGAGTCGGTGGCCCGCCCGGGCGCCGAGGAGCAGATCGACAACGAGAAGTACGAGTTCAAGCCCCGCGACTGGGAGAAGGCCAAGCGGTCGCTAGAGCTCACCACGCTGCTGACCATGCTCAACCGGATCCGCCGTGAGCACCCGGCGCTACAGCAGATGCGCAACCTCACCGTGCACCCGACGAGCGACGACGCCACGCTGTGCTTCTCCAAGCACCTGCGTGCCGAGCACTGCCCGGACGGCCGCGCGGACACCGTGCTCGTGGTGATCAACCTGGATCCGTACACCACCCGCGAGTCCCTGCTGCACCTCGACCTGGGCGCTCTCGGCCTGGCCGAGGGGAGCACGTTCACCGCCTCCGACGAGCTCTCCGGCGAGACGTACGCCTGGGACGCCACACCCTTCGTCCGCCTCGACCCGCACGGTCGGTGCGCCCACATCATCCACGTGAGGACGCGATGAGCCAGTCGCACCGCATCCCGCCGCGCACGGAGCCGCACCCCAGCACGGGCGGGATCCGCATCGGCCTGTCCGACGACCCGAACTGGTACACCACCGCGGTGTTCTACGAGGTGCTCCTGCGCGCCTTCTCCGACTCCAAGGGCAGCGGCACCGGGGACCTGCGCGGCCTCATCGACAACCTCGACTACCTGCAGTGGCTCGGCATCGACTGCCTGTGGCTGCCGCCGTTCTACCCGTCCCCGCTGCGCGACGGCGGGTACGACGTCGCCGACTACACCGCCGTCTCCGGTGAGTACGGCACGATCGAGGACTTCGCCGAGCTGATGGACGCCGCCCACGCACGCGGCATCCGGGTGGTCATCGACCTGGTGATGAACCACACGAGCGACCAGCACCCGTGGTTCCAGTCCTCCCGCGCGAACCCCACCGGTCCCTACGGCGACTTCTACGTGTGGAGCGACGACAACACGAAGTACGAGGACGCCCGCATCATCTTCGTCGACACCGAGACGTCGAACTGGACGTTCGACCCGGTGCGGCGCCAGTACTTCTGGCACCGGTTCTTCTCCCACCAGCCGGACCTGAACTTCGAGAACCCGCGGGTGCGCGAGGCGATGTTCGACGTCGTCCGCTTCTGGATGCGCACCGGCGTGGACGGCTTCCGCCTCGACGCCGTGCCGTACCTCTTCGAGGAGGAGGGCACGAACTGCGAGAACCTGCCCCGCACCCACCGCTTCCTGCGGGAGGTGCGCAAGATGGTGGACGCCGAGTTCCCCGGTCGGGTCATGCTCGCCGAGGCCAACCAGTGGCCCAACGACGTGGTGGCCTACTACGGCACCCAGGCCGAGCCGGAGTGCCACATGTGCTTCCACTTCCCCGTCATGCCCCGGATCTACTACGGGCTGCGGGAGCAGAGCGCGCGCAGCATCGTGGAGATCCTCGCCGACACTCCGGCGATCCCGCGGGGTGCGCAGTGGGGCACGTTCCTGCGCAACCACGACGAGCTCACGCTCGAGATGGTCTCCACCGAGGAGCGCGCCGCGATGTACGGCTGGTACGCCGCGGACCCGCGGATGCGCGCGAACGTCGGGATCCGCCGTCGGCTGTCCACGCTCCTGGAGAACTCCCGCGCGGAGATCGAGCTCGCCCAAGCCCTCCTGCTCTCCCTGCCGGGCAGCCCGTGCCTGTACTACGGCGACGAGATCGGCATGGGCGACAACATCTGGCTCCCCGACCGCGATGCCGTGCGCACCCCGATGCAGTGGGACCCGGACCGCAACGCCGGGTTCTCCACCTCCGACCCGGGCAAGCTGTACCTGCCCGTGATCCAGTCGCTGACCAACCACTACGGCACCACGAACGTCGAGGCGCAGCTCGCGATCCCGACCTCGCTCCTGCACTGGGTGCGCGGGATGCTCGAGATCCGCCGGGCACACCCGGTGTTCGGCAACGGGGCGTACATCCAGCTCGTCGCCGACAACGACGCGGTGCTCGCCTTCCTGCGGCGCAACGAGGACGAGACCCTCCTGTGCGTGATGAACATGGCCGCTACGCCCCGCTCGGCCACCGTCCAGCTGCCCGGCCTGGCCGGAGCGCAGGTCGCCGACGTCTTCGGGGGTGCCGCGTTCCCGCAAGTGCACCCACGCCCGGTGCCCGCCCGGACGGTGGTGCCGGAACCGGCACTCGTCGGGTCCGGCGCCATGGCGCCCCAGGCGGGCGCCCGAGCAGGTATGACACCCGGTGTGACCACCGACGGCGGCAGCGTCTCCCGCGGCATGGACGCCGGCCCCGCCGTCGCTTCCATCGATGGTGAGACCGTGACCACCCACGACGCGAGCTTCCCGGCGACGGTGAGTCCGCGGCTGCGTGACGGTGAGCTCACGCTCACGCTGGGCTCGCGCGACTTCTTCTGGCTCTCGCTCACGGAACCGACATGAGCACCGCAGAACGCCCGACGCCGTCGCTCCTGATCGAGCTGATCGAGGGGTGGGTCCGCACGCAACGCTGGTTCCCTGCGAAGGGTGAGCCCGGTGGCAAGCTGCGGGTCGTCTCGAACACCGACCTTCCGGATCCTCTCGAGGCGGCCGTGGTCTCGGTCCTGATCCTCTCCCTCGAGCGGGCCAGCAGGCTCACGCTCCTGCAGGTGCCCCTCGTGGCGGTGGCCGACGACGGCGCTCGGATGCCCGGCATGATCTCGCACCTCGGTGGGGGCCAGGTGCTGGTCGACGGGCCGCACCACCCCGCGTTCGTTCGGGCGTGGCTGGCGGCGGCCGAGGGCGAGGTCCTGCCGCGGCTGATCGCCGGAGCCGGCGAGTCCCGGGTGCTGACCGGCGAGCAGTCCAACACCTCGG
>JAENWO010000547.1 GCA_016649925.1 Actinomycetales bacterium | reverse complement strand
GACATGATCGACCCGGCGATTCTGCGTCCCGGCCGCCTCGACGTCAAGATCAAGATCGAGCGGCCCGACGCCGAGGCCAGCCGCGACATCTTCGGCAAGTACCTCACCCCGGACCTGCCGATCCACCCCGACGACCTCGCCGAGCACGAGGGCGACCCGCGCGCCGCCGTCGAGGCCATGATCGAGCGCACGGTGGGACGGATGTACTCCGAGGAGCAGGCGAACCAGTTCCTTGAGGTCACCTACGCCAGCGGCGACAAGGAGATCCTCTACTTCAAGGACTTCAACTCCGGGGCGATGGTGCGGAACATCGTCGACCGCGCGAAGAAGAATGCCATCAAGGACCTGCTCGCCACCGGCGTGCGTGGCATCCGGGTGGAGCACATGCTTGACGCGTGCGTGGCTGAGTTCAAGGAGAACGAGGACCTGCCCAACACGACGAATCCCGACGACTGGGCCCGCGTGTCCGGCAAGAAGGGCGAGCGGATCGTGTTCATCCGCACCTTCGTGCAGCACAAGGGCACCCCGGAGGCCGGTCGCACGATCGAGAGCGTCTCCCCGACGGGGCAGTACCTCTAGCGTCAGCCCCGGCGCGCCCCTTCTCGTGAACTCGTCAGTTCCCCGTGAGACCGCCGGTTGGGACCGGCGGTCTCACGGGGAGCTGACGGTCTCGATGCCGCTGGGAGGCCGGACCCGCCGCCGCGCAGCCCGGTCGAGGGTGACGCGCACGCGGGATGCCAGTTCTGCTGGAGCACGGTGGTCCGCGCTGGTTACCCGGATCAGGGACCACCCCTCCTCCTCGATGGCGTCCTGACGTCGGATCTCCTCGAACACCACCTGAGCCGGGTCGCCGTTCGCGTCGCGGGTGTACTTGACGAGGCCGTCGTACTCGAGCCCGACTCTCAGCTGGGGCCAGCCCAGGTCGAGCCGGAACAGCCCCAAGCGGGTCTCCACGTCGATCTGCAGCGCCGGGACCCAGATCCCGTGCTGGTGGAGCAGGAATCTCGTTCTCGTCTCGCCGGGGGACTCCGACCGCCCGTCCGCGAGGGCCGGCCGCCGCCGGGGCACGTCGGACACCGCGGTGGCCGCTGTGCGCGGCCAGGCGCTGCTCCAGCTCGGCACGCTGGGCGCCGGCGTGCAAGCAGGCGTCGAGGACCACGAGGGCGGCGAGGTTCGACAATGTCATGGCACAGTCGGTTGCGGTCCGTTCGAGGGTGGTGACCGGGCGCAGGTCGTGGCCGGTGCGGTCATTCTCGGGCAGAACCGTGCCGTGCCTGACGACGCTCTTGTCTTCTCGGGACGAGGGATGGACGAGCTGCGTGATGTGGGTCCTCTTCGGAACGCTCAGGGTCGGCGGGGCCCAGAGGAGGGCCGCGGTCTCGTGGCTGAACCACATCGGGAGGGTGAGCTGGTGTCCGACGGCGTCGATGCGCCGTCGGGCCGGATGCGTTCCGCGGTGAGGGCGTCCGTGTCCTGGACGGCTGCGGCGTGCGCGCCTCGGCGGACCCGCTCGAGCGCTCCGGACCTGATGGCTCGGTCGAGGTCGGCGGGGTCGCAGTCCCGGGCGAGGTGGACGGTGAGTGCGGCGAGGTCGTGGGGATCCATGGTGCGAGGTTGGACGACAGACCAAGGGCTCGGCGCCATCTGTGGAGCCTCCTGTGGACCGGGGTTTGCTGCGCGCGAACTGGGGACGGGCGCCGGCCGGTCCATGCGAGACCGGCCGGTCCATGCGAGACCGGCCGGTCCATGCGAGACCTGCCGCGACACCGTCACGTGCTCGTGAACCCGCTGGTTCCAGGTGACGGCCCGACGGCGTGGTGACGACCTCGCCGAGGGAGCCAGG
>JAENWO010000283.1 GCA_016649925.1 Actinomycetales bacterium | reverse complement strand
GGTAGTTCACCGCCGCCAGCGCGATTACCGCACCCGCGGCGACCGGCCGCGCCCAGGCTGGCCCGACGGCGTAAGCCGCGAACGTCAGGGCCATCGCCGCGCAGCTGGCGGTCTTCCCGACGACGAAGCCCCACCCGGCCACGAAGCCCCACCAGGGTCCCAGCTGCTCGCGCCCGTAGACGTAGGTGCCGCCGGACGTCGGATAGGCGGCGGCCAGCTGGGCGGAGGACGTCGCGTTGCACCACGCGACGACTCCGGCGAGCACCAGCCCGAAGAGCAGTCCCGTGCCGGCGGCAGCGGCGGCCGGAGCCCAGACCGCGAACACCCCGGCGCCGATCATCGAACCGAGGCCGATCCAGACCGCGTCGGCGGTGCCGAGGCGTCGCGCCAGCGCGGGTGGGGAGGCCACGGGACCGACGCTAGCCGCTCGGCCGACGCTCCGTCGACGACGGCCCTCGCTCGGTCGACGCCAGTCCGACGCTCCGTCGACGACGGCCCTCGCTCGGTCGACGAAAGCCCTCGGGGCGTTGCTGGCGTTCATCCGTCATCCACCGAATCGTCATCTCCGTTCATGGTTTACTAGTTACGCAGTTGCGTAACTTCTGATCCACTCCTCGATACGGAGGATCCCCGTGCTGACCGTGCTACGTGATCGGACCTACCGACACCTCTACCTGGCGCAGGTCATCGCCCTCACCGGCACCGGCCTGGCGACCGTCGCCATTGCCCTCCTCGCCTACGACATCGCGGGGGCCGATGCGGGCCGCGTGCTGGGGGCGGCCCTCACGATCAAGATGGTTGCGTACGTCGCCGTCGCTCCCCTCGCCGCAGCTCTCTTCTCCCGACTCCCCCGACGGCGCGTCCTCGTCGGGGCGGACACGGTCCGGCTGGTCGCCGCCCTCTGCCTGCCCTTCGTCTCCGAGATCTGGCAGATCTACGTTCTCATCGCGGTCATGCAGGCCGCCTCCGCCACCTTCACGCCCGCGTTCCAGGCCATCATCCCCAGCGTCCTCCCGGACGAGGAGGACTACACGCGTGCGCTCTCACTCTCGCGGGTCGCCTACGATCTTGAGGCGGTCCTCTCCCCGCTGCTGGCCGCACTCCTGCTGCTCGTGGTGTCCTCCTCCACGTTGTTCTTCGGCACAGCCGCCGGCTTCCTCGGATCGGCACTGCTCGTGGTCTCCCTCGTCCTCCCCCGCGCCGACGTCACCGCCGAGGACGGGGCACAGTCACCCCTGTCGAAGCGCGTGCTGCACGGCGTGCGGATGTTCATGCGGTCCACCCCTCTGCGTGGGGTGATGGCCCTCAACCTCGCCGTGGCGGCCGCCGGCGCGTATGTGCTGGTTCAGACCGTCGTCATCGTGCGCGGCTCCTTCGGACTCGGCGAGGACGCCGTCGCCGTGGCGCTGGCCGCGAACGGCCTGGGCTCCCTCCTGACGGCACTGATCGTGCCGCGCTTGGTGCGTGGTTCCGGCGAACGCCGCGTGATGCTGACCTCAGCTGTCGCCCTCGTGGTGGCGATGGCGGCCGTTCCGGCGGCACTGAACGTCAACGCGCTGCCCGCGGCGATGGTGGCCGTCTGTGCGCTCTGGTTCGTCGTCGGCGTCGGGTGGGCGGGGGTCGAGACGCCAGTCGGTCGGGTCATTGCCGCCAACACCCGGCCGGCCGACCATCCCGCGGCCTTCGCGGCGCAGTTCTCCCTGTCCCACGCCTGCTGGCTGCTGACCTATCCGCTGGCCGGTGTGCTCGGCATCGCCATCGGTCTGAGCAGGACGGCGTGGGTCCTCGGAGCACTCGCCGCGGCTGCCACGGTCGTGGCGGCGGCCCTCTGGCGGCCGGCCGGCGATCGCGTCCGGGACGAGACGAACCGCTCGGTGGCACACTGAGCACGATGCCCACCACCGACCGCACCGCACCCGCCGCGGCGGACCTGAACGCCGCCGTCGACGTGCTGCGGCTGCTCGCGGACCGGACACGGTTGGCGATCCTCGCGCTCCTCGAGGCTGGGGAGATGGGCGTCGGCGCACTCGCGGACACGCTCGAGCGGCCCGTCCCGGCCGTGTCGCAGCACCTCGCCAAGCTGCGCTCCGGCAACCTTGTCACCAGCCGGCGTGAGGGCACCGCCGTCTTCTACGCCCTCAGCAACCCGCACATCTCGGCGCTGGTCACGAACGCGCTGCAGCACGGTGAGCACCTGCGCTACCCCGTCCCACCACACCACCGGTAGCCGAGGCGGCATGGCCCACCCGACGATGTTCTCCGACGGCGACCCTTACCTCTGGAGGGTGCGCGCGATCTGCCTGCGCTTCCCCGAGGCGGAGGAGTTCGTCAGCCACGGCCGACCGTCCTTTCGCACCCGGAAGATCTTCCTCACCTACGGGGGTGGCACGAAGGGCGCCGCCGGAGAGCGGATCCGGTTCGACCACTCGATCATCATCATGCCCGACGACGAGGAACGCCCCGCGCTCGAGGAGGACGAGCGGTACTACGCCCCGGCCTACCTGGCCCCGTACGGATGGATCGCGCTGGACCTCGCCCACGCCGGGACACGCGCCGAGGACGTCGACTGGACCGAGGTGCACGAGCTCGTCGACTCCTCCTACCGCCGGCTCGCGCCCCGCTCGCTCGTGCAGCAGCTGGACGTCGAGGGTCTGCGACCTCCCCCTCCCGGCTGAGCCGTACCGCCGTCGAGCACGGGAGCATGTCGGTGGACGTCCGCCTGCTCGCCGACCCTCGCGAACTCCGCCTCGTCACGGACCCGTGGCACCGAGCGCTCCTGACGGTGCTGGGCGCGAGGCCGGGACGACGTCCGAAGTGTCGTTCACGGTGGGCGCGGTTCCGATGGTGATCCCACCGTCGGGAACTACCAGGTGGTCACGATCGACCTGCTGTGCGTCTCGGTGCTGCGCGCCCGCGCCTCCGGCCGGGCAACGACACCTTGACATCAGCCGGACCTCCGATAGACTTACTTTAACATTAAAGTAAAGGGTGGTGGGCGGATGTCCGAGCCGAGGTGGCTCACTGCCGAGGAACGCTCCTCGTGGCTCGCCCTGACCGGGCTGCTCACCAAGCTGCCCGGCGCGCTGGACGCCCAGCTCGCCCGGGACTCCGGACTGAGCTTCTTCGAGTACATGGTGCTCGCGATGCTCGCCGAGCAGCCTGAGGAGACCCTGCGGATGACAGCGCTCGCCGACCTGACGAACGGCTCGCTGTCGCGACTCTCCCACGTGGTGCAGCGCCTGGAGGGACAGGGACTGGTCCGTCGCGAGACGTGCGCGCAGGACCGCCGTGCCACGAATGCCATCCTCACGCCCGCCGGGCGCGAAAAGGTCGAGGCGGCCGCGCCGGGCCACGTCGCACGCGTGAGGGCACTGGTGATCGATGCCGTCTCACCGCAGGAGCTCGCCGCGTTCGGCCAGGTGGGCGAACAGATCCTCGGCCGGGTGCACGAGCACCGCGGGAGCTGACCGCTCGCTCTCGGCCCGCTGCCGGAAAGTCCACCGAACCGGACACGAGGTCTCCGTCGAACGTCGCAACGGCGCTTGGGCAGGCCCGCACCCAGCGCACCCGCACCCAGCGCACCGGCACCGGTGAGCGCCGGGCACGCCACGAACGTTCGCGCGCGGGGGGGACGGTGTACGCCGGACGCGAACCCGACACCTGGACGGTGAACCTCCTTCCGTCCGTCAGGTACCCACCGCAGGCAGGCATCCGCACGGGAGGGACCACGCCGGTGAGTTGTCCACCACAGTGGTGGAACAGCTCGACCGACCCCGCACCCAGGTGCGCCATCACGGGCGTTACGGGACCGTAGTCCAAGCGACAGCCCTCCCCCAGGCAGGTCGGTCTCGCGTTGACCTGGTCGTCACCACTGGATCCGGACGAGTCGAGCTCGGGCATCGAGTCCATGGTCCACGTCGGCGTTCCCGCGTGGACGGCCTCGTTCAGGGCCTCCTCGGTGAGTCCGTCGCTCGCGGTGACGCCGGGAGGGGGTCGATACGAGAGTGGGGTCGCCTGATCCCGCACCGAACGGACCCACGCCGCCCACCGCGGAGGCGACGCCCGCCGTCACCACCGGCAGGAGGACACCGGTGACCGCGACCAGCCAGCGCCGGCTCGGAGGGCGGGCCGGTGGCGGCCGGGTCCGGTGGTCGGTCCTCATCGACCGGACGCGGGCCGCGCCACCGCTGTGCTTCTCCTGACGGAGGCCGACAGCGTCACCCCTTGGCGCCTGACTTTGGCAACAGTTCCGGCCGGATGCGGGCGTTCGGCCTGTCGGCAGCGTCGCTGAGGCAGAGCCGCCGGACCTCGCTCATTCCTGTGGTGGCTCGGCGACCGGTGCGGACTGCTCCG
>JAENWO010000394.1 GCA_016649925.1 Actinomycetales bacterium | reverse complement strand
TCGAGGAGAGCCCGCGTCGAGGAGAGCCCGCGTCGAGGAGAGCCCGCGTCGAGGAGAGCCCGCGTCGAGGAGAGCCCGCGTCGAGGAAGCCGTCGTCAGCGACGCACGACGGGGTTGCCGAGGACACCGATGCCCTCGACCTCGACCTCGACCCGCTGACCCTCCTCGATCGGCCCGACGCCGGCCGGAGTGCCGGTCAGGATCACGTCGCCCGGGAGCAGCGTGAAGATCGAGGAGACGTAAGCGATCAGGTCCGGCACCGAGTAGATCATCTGTGCGGTGGACCCGTCCTGGCGCAGGTCACCATCCACGCGGGCCTGCACACGCAGGTCCGAGATGTCCAGGTCCATCACGAGGAATGGCCCGAGTGGGCACGAGGTGTCGAAGGACTTACCCCGCGTCCAGGTCGCGTCCTCCTTCTGCACGTCGCGCGCGGTCACGTCGTTCGCGGCGGTGTAGCCGAGGATCACGTCCTTCGCGCGCTCCGGCGGGACGTCCTTGCAGAGGCGGGAGATCACGACGGCGAGTTCGGCCTCGTGGTGCACGTCGCGTGAGTAGGACGGCAGCACGATCGGGTCGTCCGGGCCGATCACGGACGTATTCGGCTTGAGGAAAACGATCGGCCGCTCCGGCACCTCGTTACCCAGCTCCGCGGCGTGCGCGGCGTAGTTCCGACCGATGCCGACGATCTTGGAGCGCGGGATGATCGGCGCGAGCAGCCGCGCGCTCTCCAGCGGGACACGCTGGCCGGTGGGGTTGAGCGGGGTGTAGAGCGGGTCACCGGACAGCACCTCCAGGTCGTCCCCGTCGACGACGGCATACCTCGGGTCGTCCCCCGTGGTGAAACGAGCGATGCGCATGGCCCCCAACCTATCGTCGCTCACATGCGGGCGAGGACCTCACCATGGACGACGACGAACCACCCGTCCTCCGCCTCACCCCAGTCCCGCCACGCCTGAGCCAGGCCACTGAGGTCCTCCCGGGTGGCCAGGTCCCCTTCGAGCGCGTGCTGCGCGAACGCGGAGTGCTCCACGCGCTCGGCCCACGTCTGAGACCACCAGTGCCTGTCCTCCTGTTCGGTGTAGCACCAGGTGTCCGCACCGGCCGTGATGTCGGAGAAGCCCGCCTCGCGCGCCCAGGCGAGCAACCGCCGTCCGGCGTCGGCCTGCGCCCCGTTGCGCTCCGTCACGCGGTGGTAGAGGTCACGCCACCGCTGAAGGCCCTCGCTCTCGGGGTACCAGACCATCGCGGCGTAGTCCGCGTCCCGGACCGCCACCAGTCCCCCGCGCCGCGCGACGCGGCCCATCTCCTTGAGCGCGGCAACCGGGTCCGTGAGGTGCTGGAGGACCTGGTGCGCGTGCACCACGTCGAAGCACCCGTCCTGATACGGCAGCTCGTACACGTCCGCCTGCTCGAACTGCACGTTCTCCACCCCACGGGCGACGGCGAGGTCGGAGGCCCGCATCAACGGTTCCGTGGACCGGTCGACGCCGAGGACCCGGCCCGGGTTCACTCGGGCTGCAAGGCCGACAGTGATCGTCCCGGGACCACAGCCGACGTCCAGGACGTCGAAGCCCTGCTCGAGGTGGGGCAGGAGGTAACCGGCCGAGTTCTCCGCCGTGCGCCAGCCATGGGAGCGCAGGACGCTCTCGTGGTGACCGTGCAGGTAGGTGTCGGTGCGTTCCATGAACACACGGTAGACCTACCTATTTGGACCGGGGACGGTCGGCGCAACGGACTTCGTTAACCTAAGTCGGTGCAGCGCATCGTGGGAGTGGACACCGCCAGGGGGTTGGCGGTGCTCGGCATGTTCGTGGCGCACCTGGGCATGGAGCGCCACGTGGGTGTGTTCACCCCCACCGGCTGGTTCTTCCTCGCCGACGGCCGTCCCTCGGCCCTGTTCGCGACCCTGGCCGGCACCGGCCTGGCCTTCATGACCCGGCGCGCCTACCCGGACGACATCGACGCCCTCAGGACCGCCCGGGGCCGCGTGGTCAAGCGGTCCCTCATCCTGTTCGTGTTCGGGTATTTCCTGATGTTCCTCGGCACCCCGGTGGCCGTGATCCTGTCCGCGTACGCGGTGCTCTTCCTGATGGCCCTGCCGTTCCTGCGGGCGAAGCCCCTGACGCTCGTCGCGTGGGCGGCGTTCACCGTGGTGACCATGCCGCAACTGGTGCTCCTCGGTCGGCGGGCTGTCTACGGATCGGCGGAGCCGCGTTACGACTGGCCACCGATCGAGGAGCTGTTCTCCGGTTACTACCCCGCGCTGAGCTGGTCGACGTACGTCCTCGTCGGCCTCGCCGTCGGCCGGCTCGCGCTCTCCACGTACCGCGTCCAGTTCGCCCTGCTGGCCGGCGGCAGCCTGATCGCCCTGGCCGGGTACGGCTCCTCCGCGCTGCTGCTGCGCGTGCTGGATGCCCCGCTCGGCAGCGCCGCGCACGATCTGCTGAGCACCGAGCCGCACGCGGACACGACGTTCGAGATCCTCGGCAACCTCGGCGTCGCCCTCGGCGTCCTGGGCCTGTGCCTGCTCCTCACGACGGCGGTCGCACCGCTGCGGATGCTGCTCACGCCGGTCTCGGCGACCGGCTCGATGTCCCTGTCGATCTACAGCATGCAGATCGTCTACATCGCGATCCTCGGCGTCGATGCGGTCTGGAACCCCCACTCGAACTGGCCGCTGATCTGGCTCGTCGTCGGCACGTTCGTGTTCGCCACGCTCTGGCAGCGCTTCCTCGGGCAGGGGCCGCTCGAGCGTGCGCTGCACGCGATGATCCCGCCGCGGTCGGCACCGTCCGCGCCCCTCCACGCCTCGGGAGTTTCCACACCCGCGAACGGCGCACCGACCGGCCCCTGGTCCGCCCCGCGCCCCACCCCTTCCTCAGCGGGAGCACAGTACCCGCCGGTGCGCCCCATGGCGGCGCTGCCCACACCGCTGCCGTCCACAGCGCTGCCGGAGCCGGCGTCCACAGCGCTGCCGGAGCTGGCGTCCACAGCGCTGCCGGAGCCGGCGTCCAGCCCGTACGGCGCGTACCCGGCCGCTCCCCCACCGCGCTGATGCCCGCGCTGGAACGGGAGGAGTGGCGCGCGCTCGAGGCGGCACACGCCGAACGGGCCGACGCCCTCACCGCCGGCCACCGCCGTCGACGGTCCCGGCACGAGACGCACCCCGTCGAGGACTTCCTCTTCACCTACTACCCCACGAAACCGGCCCG
>JAENWO010000487.1 GCA_016649925.1 Actinomycetales bacterium | reverse complement strand
GTCCTCCACTTCATGAGCGACGCCGAGACCGAGCTGCTCGGATATGAGCTCTCCCATGACCCGCAGCGGCTGACGCACTACCGCGCCGACCGCGCGCGGACGATGGCAGCGCTGGCGACGCTGCAGGACAAGCTCGCGCTGCCGGCGGGCGTCCTCAACGACACCACACTGCACACAGGCCTCGTGGCCCGTCAGCGCCTCGCGGTGGGGCAGTGGTGGGTCTATGCGCGGAGCGCGGAGCAAGCTGTGCTTCGAGGCGACACGATAGACGTCCGGCGGGGTCACGCCCTGTCCGACAGCTTCCGTCAGGTGAACGCCGCGCTCGGTGAGCACCTCACGACTGAGCGTGACGAGGCCAGGAGTTCGGCACAAACGACAGCGGCGAAAGGAACGACAGCGACCATCGCTGCCACCCTTGCGGCACTGCTGGTGGCGTTCGTCCTTGGGCGCCGGACCGCGCGCTCCGTCAGCGCGCCGCTGGCCGAGCTGCGTGACACGATGAACCGTCAGCGCGAGGGCGAGCCGGGTGCGCGCGCCCGCGAGGACCAAGGCGCCCAGGAGATCCGGTCTCTTGCGGTCGACTTCAACGCACTCTCAGAATACGCCGCGGACATGCGCGCCCGCATGGCGAGCCTGGCGGACGCGAGCCTGGCCTTCGGTCAGGAACTCAGCCTCGAGGCCCTCCTGACCCGGATCGTGCAGTCGGCGTGCGAGGTGCTCGGTGCCCGCTACGCGGCGCTCGGCGTGCTGGATGCGACCCGCACGGGGCTGTCCGACTTCGTGACCGCCGGCCTCGGTCCCGAGGAGAGGGCCGCCATCGGGGAGCTTCCCCAGGGCCGGGGTCTCCTCGGCGTGCTGATGCGCGACCCGCGGGCCCTCCGGCTCGAGCATATGGCGGACGATCCGCGCTCAGTGGGGTTTCCACCCCACCACCCGCCGATGGACTCGTTCCTCGGGGTGCCGATCACCCTCCGCGGCGAGGTACTCGGCAACCTCTACCTCACCGACAAGGCGGGCGGGCCGTTCACCGCCGAGGGCGAGAAGATGGCCCTCACCTTCGCCTTGCAGGCGGCGGTTGCCGTGGACAACGTGCGGCGCTACGAAGCCGAGCGGCGGCGCGCGAACGAGCTGGAGATCATGCAGCAGGCCCAAGCACACAGTCTGCGCATGCACGAGCTCACCCTCGAGATCGAGCGTGCCATCCGTACGGTGCCAGACCCTCAGGAAGCACTGGACATCCTGTGCGTCGCGTTGGGCGAGGGGCTCGGCGTCGACCGGGTCATGGCCACCACCGTCGATGCCGACCACACGCTGCTACTCGCGGCCCAGTGGCACCTGCCGGACCTGCTACCAGTGGGGGATATGTCGGACGATCTGGTTGCGCACGTCGGCGGGCTCGCCGAGGAGCTGTGGTCGTCCTCGGGGTTCATCGCGCGGAACGACTTCCTCGCGGCGCAGGTGCAGTCCCGGGGGCCCGCCCGGATCTTCCGCCGCGAGATCGGCGCCCGCGCGGTCATCATGGTCCCCATCGGGCTGGGTGACCGGGTCGTCGGGGTGATCTCCGTCATCACGGTCCATGAGCCCCGCGGGTGGACCGAGTCCGAGATCAGCGCCGTCCAGCAGGTTGCCGGGTTCATGGCGCGGGTCATCGTGGAGGCCGACCACCGGGCGCAGCAGAGCGAGTACATCGACCGGCTCGAACAGCTCGACCGCCAGAAGACCGACTTCCTGTCGACGGTGAGCCACGAGCTGCGAACGCCGCTGACTTCGATCAGCGGCTATATGGAGCTGCTCCAGGACGGAGACGCCGGCGAGCTCGCGGGGGAGCAGCACCGGATGCTCGAGGTGGTGGACCGCAACACGAGTCGCCTGCGCAGCCTGATCGAGGACCTGTTGGTGCTCAACCGGATTGAAAGTGGCGGCCTTAAGCTCAACGTCGTCGAGGTTTCCATGCGTGAGCTGATCACCCGCATCGGCGAGGAGATGTCCCCGCTCGCCCACGCTGTCGCCGTGGAGCTCGACATCGACGCCGGTCCGGAGGCGGCGATCGTCCAGGGCGACAGGGGACATCTTCAGCGCACGGTCGTCAACATCGTCTCCAACGCCATCAAGTTCAGCCGCCCAGGAGGCGTGGTGACTCTTCGGTGCACGCTGGACCAGGGCGCCGGCCGGGTCCTGGTCACCTGCCAGGACCGTGGGATCGGCATCCCCGCCGCAGACCAGGGACAGCTGTTCACCCGGTTCTACCGCGCGAGCAACGCCCAAGACCAGGCGATCCCCGGCACCGGCCTCGGGCTGACCATCGTCAAGCAAATCGTCGAGGACCACGGCGGAGAGCTGCGACTGACTTCGGTCGAGGGGGAAGGGACGACCGTGGTCATGGACCTGCCGTTGTTCGCG
>JAENWO010000078.1 GCA_016649925.1 Actinomycetales bacterium | reverse complement strand
GCCGGAAGAGCGCGAGGTCGGCCTGCTTCCCGGGGGCAAGCTCGCCGACGTCGCTGCGGCCCAACGCCTTGGCGGAACCCTGCGTGCCCCAGGTCAGGGCCCGCTCGGGGGTGACCGCCTCGGCGCCGTAGCGCAGCCGCTGCAGGTAGAGCGGGCGAACTCCTCGTCGTTGAAGTGGATGCCGTGGCCCAGCCGGCTACGGTCGCTCAGCCAGCCCACCGACTCCAGGTAGTCGACCGTCCGCAACCCGAACTGCTCGAGGCAGAAGTCCACCTCGTCGATGGTCTCGGCCAGGTGCGTGTGCAGCCGGACGTCCTTCTCCTGTGCCATCGTGGCGCTGTCCCGCATGATCTCGGTGGTCACCGAGAACGGCGAGCACGGCGCCAGCGCGATCTGCACCAGCGCCCCCTCGCCACGCTCGTGGTAGGTGTCGATCAGCCGCTCGCTGTCCGCGAGGATGACGTCCGGGTCCTGCACCGCGTGCTGGGGCGGCAGGCCGCCGTCCTTCTGGCCCAGGGTCATCGAGCCGCGGGTGAGCATGGCTCGCATCCCCAGCCCGCGGGCGACCCCCACCTGGATGTCGATGGAGTCCTCCATCCCGCGCGGGAAGAGGTAGTGGTGGTCGGCGGCGGTCGTGCAGCCCGAGAGCATGAGCTCGGCCATCGCGACAGTGGTCGCGAGCTCCAGCGCACGGGGGGTGAGCCGGGCCCAGACCGGGTAGAGGTTGACCAGCCAGGGGAACAGCGGGACGTTGACGACCGGTGCCCAGGCCCGGGTGAGGGTCTGGTAGAAGTGGTGGTGGGTGTTGATCAGGCCCGGGATGACGACGTGGTCACGGGCCTCGTAGGTGCTGTCGACGGCTGCCGTGGGGGACCGGCCGGGGGCCACCAGCTCGGTGATGGTGCCGCTGTCGGTGTCGACGACGAGCCCGCCGCCGGCGTCGCTGTCGTTCCCGGTGAAGATGGCGAGAGGGTTCCGCAACCAGATGGAGGACAAGGCGATCAGACCTTTCTCACTCGACGCCCGGAGGAACGGCGTCGGGCGCGCTGATGGCGTCGAAGACGCCAGCTCAGTGTGATCCGGTCTGCTGATCCAGGAAACCGCCGAGACGATCGGCGTGCAGGCCACCACTTCCGTGGGGGTCCGTCAACCCTGCTCTGCTATCATTGAAAGGAAGTCGACTTCCATGATGCGGAATGTAGGCCATGGATCCCGAGAGTCGGATCGGTGCCTGTGGACCTGGCTGAGATCACCCGCAGCCCATGCAACTCAGGCCATTGATCGCTGTTCCGCCCCTTGGCATGCTGGCCGTCACGGCTCGTCCCGACTAAAGGAGTTCTTATGGCTAACCCATCCGGTCTCGAGATCACCGGCGACCTTCCGGACCGGCACGAGGAGGTCCTGACTCCCTCCGCGTTCGAGCTGATCACCACCCTGCACCGTCAGCTGGCCGACCGCCGGCTGGAGTTGCTCGCCGCACGTCAGGAGCGGGTGCAGGCCCTGGCCGACGGCGGCACGCTGGACTTCGGGCCCGAGACGGCTGGCATCCGCGAGGACGACTCCTGGCAGGTGGCACCCCCGGCACCCGGACTTCTCGACCGCCGCGTCGAGATCACCGGTCCGACCGACAAGAAGATGACGATCAACGCCCTCAACTCCGGTGCGAAGGTCTGGCTCGCCGACCAGGAGGACGCCAACACTCCGCGGTGGGAGTCGGTCATCGGGGGTCAGCTGAACCTGCTCGACGCCATCAACCGCACGATCGACTACACGGCCGAGAACGGCAAGGACTACAAGCTGTTGCCCGATGACGAGCTCGCGACGATCGTCGTGCGGCCTCGTGGCTGGCACCTCCCGGAGAAGCACATCCGCATCGACGGCAAAGAGGCGTCCGGCTCCCTGGTGGACTTCGCGCTGTACGTCGCCACGGCGGGGCTGCGCCAGATCGAGAAGGGCGCCGGTCCTTACTTCTACCTGCCGAAGATGGAGTCCCACCTCGAGGCCCGGCTGTGGAACGACGCATTCGTCATCGCGCAGGACTTCCTCGACATCCCGCGCGGCACGATCCGCGCGACCGTGTTGATCGAGACCTATCCGGCAGCGTTCGAGATGGAGGAGATCCTCTACGAGCTGCGGGAGCACTCCGCAGGGCTGAACGCCGGGCGCTGGGACTACATGTTCTCCGTCATCAAGAGCTTCCGGACCCGGGGCCGGGACTTCATGCTCCCGGACCGCAACTCGGTGACGATGGCTGTGCCGTTCATGCGGGCCTACACGGAGCTGCTCGTGCGGACCTGCCACAAGCGGGGCGCACATGCGATCGGCGGCATGGCGGCCTTCATCCCGAGCAAGGACCGCGAGATCAACGAGGCCGCGTTCGCCAAGGTGCGCGCCGACAAGACCCGCGAGGCGAACGACGGCTTCGACGGCTCCTGGGTGGCGCACCCCGGCATGGTCGAGGTGTGCAAGGAGGTCTTCACCTCCGTGCTCGGTGACCGGCCGAACCAGATCGACCGCAAACGCGAGGACGTCCACGTCACTGCGGCACAGCTCCTTGACGTCGCCGCCACGCCCGGCGACGTGACCGAGGAAGGGCTGCGGAACAACATCTCCGTCGGCATCCAGTACCTCACCGCCTGGCTGGGTGGCCTCGGTGCGGTCGCGATCTTCAACCTCATGGAGGACGCCGCCACGGCCGAGATCTCGCGGTCCCAGGTCTGGCAGTGGCTGCACAACGACGTTACGCTGGCCGATTCGGGCCATAAGGTCACCCGTGCTCTGATCGACCGGATCGTCGAGGAGGAGATCGCCAAGCTGCCCGGCGACCCGAGCGACTACGACGATGCCCGCACGACGTTCCTCGAGGTGGCCGTCGCGGATGAGTACGCCGACTTCCTCACCCTGCCCGCCTACGAACGCATGCCCTGATCGGAGAGTCCGATGACACAGCTCCAGCCCACCGACACAGCCCCGGACTTCACCCTGCCCACGGCTGCGGGGGAGGAGGTCTCGCTCTCCGTGCTTCGTGAGGGCAGCGAGAACGGGGTCATCGTGTACTTCTACCCGAAGGCCGGTACGCGGGGCTGCACCACCGAGGCATGCGACTTCCGCGACAACCTGGGGGCGCTCCAGGGCGCCGGCTACTCGGTGGTCGGCGTCTCCGCGGACCCGATCGAGGATCTCCAGGCGTTCGCGGCGGACGAGCGGCTGACGTTCCCGCTGGCCTCCGACCGCGACCACGCCGTGGCCGAGACGTTCGGCACCTGGGGTCCGATCACTCGAGGGGACCGCACGTTCGACGCGGTCCATCGCAGCACCTTCGTCATCAACCGTGACGGCACGGTCCGCCTCGCGCAGTACGACGTCGAGGCGACGGGCCACGTGGCCGCACTGCGCGACGAGCTGCTTGCCGGCTGAGGCGGTGAGCTGTGCGAGGTGTCGTCGGCTTGTGGCGACATCTCGCCCCGGCGGCGCTGCCGCGCCGCTGGGGCAGGTCCCCACGGTTGAATTCCGTATCATCGAAGAGCAGCGATGAAGCTGGATGATTTCAACACCATCGCACCGAGGTCTACTTCACGACGACGACGGACGCCACCGGTCCCCTCGGGGCGAAGTCGATGAGCGAGAGCCCGTTCAACCCGGTGGCTCCCGCGCTCGGCAACGCGATCCGCCACGCGACCGGTGTACGGATGACGTCCCTGCCGATGGTCCGGGACAAGATCTACCTCGCGATGCGGGCGGCCGGCCTCACCCAGGACGCGTAGCTGCGGTGCTCGGACTCACGGCGCGCGAGGGGTTGTCGGCATCAGCTCGTGGGTGGGGCCGGGCCTGCGCTCGTGGGTGGGGCCGGGCCTGCGCTCGTGGGCGCCGCGAGCTCCTTGGACAGTGCCGCGGCCACCCGGTGCAGCACCGGCACCGCCTTTTCGGCGAAGTCGTAGCCGACCCGCGCCGCGGGGCCGGAGATCGACAGGGCCGTGGGCGTGGGGGCACCCGGCACGGCCACGGCGAAGCAGCGCACACCGATCTCCTGCTCGCCGTCGTCGATCGCGTACCCCCGGGCCCTGATCTCGGCGAGCTCCTCGAGCAGCGCTTGCGGGTCGGTGATCGTCTGTTCGGTGGCGGCGGGCAGGCCCACCCGGCCGACGATCTCGAGGACCGTGGCGTCGGCCAGCTGCGCCAGCACGGCCTTTCCCACACCGGTGGAGTGCGCGTACACCCGTCGGCCCACCTCGGTGAACATGCGCATCGAGTGGCTCGAGGACGCCTGGGCGACGTACACGACCATGTCACGGTCGATCATGGCCAGGTTGGCGCTCTCGCCGAGCTCCGCCGCGAGGGTGGCGAGATGGGGGCGGGCCCCCGCGCCGAGCTGGCGGCCGGCGCTCTCCCCGAGCCGGATCAGGCGCGGGCCCAGCGTGTAGCGACGCGACGGCAGCTGACGGGCGTACCCGCGCTGCAGGAGGGTGCGCATCAGGCGGTGGATCGTCGGCAACGGAAGCCCGGTCGCGTGGGCCAGCTCACTGAGGGCCGCCTCGCCCCCGAAGTCCGCCATCAGCTCGAGCAGCTCGATCGCCCGCTCCACGGACTGCACCGCGCCGCCGGTGGACCTCACGTCGGTCATCGCCATCGTTCGCCTTCTTTCGTCAGTCCATCGTCTCGGACCCGCCATTGTCTCGGACCCGGGCGCAGGGCCTTCCGCACCTGACGATCATCTCCTATGATTCCGCTGAACGGAAGAGAACATCCAAAATACGAGAGGCCGGTCATCTCCTTGGCGCAACCCAGCCCTAGCTACGCCATCACGCTGCGCGTCGACGCGCCGACGAGTGCACGCATCACCACGGACCTCGTCGCGGCGGTCGGCGCGACCGGCGCCGCCGTCACGGGAGTCGACGTGGTGGAGTCGACCGACAGGGCCATGGTCGTGGACGTCTCGTGCAACACCGTGGACGGTGCGCACGCGGACCGCGTGGCCGACGCCCTGAAGGTGATCGACGGCGTCCGGGTCCGGCAGGTCAGCGACGCGACCTTCCTGATGCACCTCGGCGGGAAGCTGGAGGTGCGCCCGAAGGTCAACCTGCGCCACCGCGACGACCTCTCCCGGGCCTACACCCCCGGTGTGGCCCGGATCTGCCTGGCGATCGCGAAGAATCCCGAGGACGCGCGCCGTCTGACGATCAAGCGCAACACGGTCGCCGTCGTCACGGACGGGACGGCCGTCCTCGGTCTCGGCGACATCGGGCCCGCGGCGGCCCTCCCGGTGATGGAGGGCAAGGCCGCCCTCTTCAAGCAGTTCGGTGGTGTCGACGCCTGGCCGGTGTGCCTGGACACCAAGGACACCGAGGAGATCATCATGATCGTCAAGGCGATCGCGCCGGTGTACGGCGGCGTGAACCTCGAGGACATCTCGGCGCCGCGGTGCTTCGAGATCGAACGACGGCTCCGCGACGAGCTGGACATCCCGGTCTTCCACGACGACCAGCACGGGACGGCCATCGTCGTCCTCGCCGCGCTCATCAATGCCCTCCGGGTGGTCGACAAGCGGCTCGCCGACGTGCAGATCGTGGTCTCGGGCGTGGGCGCCGCGGGATCGGCGATCATCCGCCTGCTCACCGAGCAGGGGGCGAGCAACATCATCGGCTTCGCGCGGAACGGCGCCGTGCACCGCGGCGGCACCTACACCGACGAGCACAGGTCCTGGATCGCGGAGCACACGAACCCCGGGGGGTTCAGCGGCTCGCTCAAGGAGGGGCTGGCCGGGGCCGATGTGTTCATCGGGGTCTCGGCCGCGGGCATCCTGGAGGGCTCGGACATCGCCACGATGGCTGACGGCGCCATCGTCTTCGCGCTGGCCAACCCCGATCCGGAGGTGGACCCGATCGCAGCCGCCCAGTACGCCGTCGTCGTCGCGACCGGCCGCAGCGACTACCCGAACCAGATCAACAACGTGCTCGCGTTCCCCGGGCTGTTCCGCGGGCTGCTCGACTCCGGTGCGTCGAAGATCACCGACGGGCTCCTACGCGCCACGGCGGTGGCGATCGCGAACGTCGTCGCCGACGATGAGCGCAATCCCAGCTACATCATCCCCAGTGTCTTCGACACGCGGGTGGCGGAGGCCGTCGCCAAGGTCGTCGTCGACGTCGTCCGGGCCGAGCGTGAGGCGAACGGTACGGCACCACCACCCCAGGAGTCCTCATGCTCCGACTTCGGCAGCGGCCGATCGGTGCCGGTGTGACCGGGTCGGCGAGGGGAGCGGACGACGTGGCTCAGCCGGGTCACGGTGTCCTCACCGATGACGCCCGCCGTTCGATCGAGGAGCTGCTCGCGGGCCCGGACGCCGAGGCGGCCCGCCTCTATCCGGGCGACGACGGTTCACGACAGCCGGTGCACACGGTGTACGTGCCCGGCGACCGGTACACCCCGGAGCTCACCACGCAATGGGGGAGTGCCGCGCGCGCGGCCCGTCAGGACGGCGGTGGCATCGAGCACCTGCTTGAGGTCCACGGCCTCGTCCCCGACGCGGCGGAGTGCGCCGTGATCGGCGCGCAGGTCCTGGCCAAGCTCGAGCGGGAACCCGTCGAGGACCTGAGGATCGACTTCGAGGACGGGTACGGCGACCGGGGTGACGCGGCGGAGGACGACGCCGTGGTCGCCGCGGCCCGGGCCGTGGCTGTGGCCGGGAGGGCGGGGCAGCTTCCGCCGTACGTCGGCATCCGCTTCAAGTGCTTCGAGCCTTCGACGCGCGCCCGCGGGGTGGTATACGTACCGGGCGAGCAACGCGCCGATGGGTCCTTGACCTCTCATCGTCCTCGACGTCTGCACGACCATCTCCTACACTTCCAACAGGTAGAAAATAGATTGCACGATACGGAATCGACGTGTAGCGCGAGCGGTTCGCCGACGTCGCAGACCCGTGCAGGACGCCCGACCAGGACGTCCGACCCGGACGAAAGGAGTGCACCACGATGACGTCGCAGACAGCTCAGCCTCGGTACACCGTGAACTGCTCCATCCTGCTCACCGGTCTTCCGCTCCTGGAGCGGCCGGCAGCAGCGAGGGCCGCCGGCTTCGACGCCGTGGAGTACTGGTGGCCGTTCGCCGGCTCCACGCCCCAGGCGGACGAGGTCGACGCGTTCGTGGCCGCTCTGTCCGACGCCGGCGTGCAGCTGACCGGGTTGAACTTCAACGCCGGTGACATGCCCGCCGGTGACCGGGGACTCCTCTCGTGGCCGGCTCGCTCGGCGCAGTTCCGCGCGAACCTCGACGTCGTCACCGCGATCGGGGAGCGCACCGGGTGCCGGGCCTTCAACGCCCTGTACGGCAACCGCCAGGGCGGTGTGGCCGCGCGGGAACAGGACGAGGTCGGTGCGGACAACCTCACGGCCGCTGCCGCCGCCGTCGCCCGCGTCGACGGGACGGTGCTCCTCGAGCCGGTCAGCGGCGCTGCCGCGTACCCGTTGCTGACAGCGGCCGACGCGGTCGCCGTGCTGGACCGGGTGGCCGAGGAGTCCTCCGTGACCAACCTCGGGCTCCTGTTCGACGTCTACCACCTCGCCGTCAACGGCGACGACGTCGACGCTGCCCTGGAGCGCTACCGCGAGCGGATCGCGCACGTGCAGATCGCCGACGCGCCGGGCCGGGACCAGCCCGGCACCGGTGACCTGCCCATCGCCGGATGGACCGAGAACCTCCTCGCCGGCGGATACACCGGCTGGATCGGCCTGGAGTACAAGACCGCCGCCGAGGACCCGTTCGCGTGGCTCCCGCGCGAGCAGCGGGCCGGTACCCGGGCCTGAGGAGTCCGCACCAGCCCCGACCATCCGCAGACCGACCCACGAGAGGACCCCGTCGTGAGCACCATCGCCATCATGGTCCCCGACTCCCCGGACGTCCGTGAGGTCCTCACCGCCGAGGACGGCGTCTTCGGCAGCGCGAGACCGGGCACCCTCATCATCGACTTCTCCTCCATCCGCCCCGACGTGACCGTCGAGCTGGCGAAGGAGGCCAAGGAGAAGGGCTTCCGCATCCTGGACGCCCCGGTATCCGGAGGCGAGGTCGGCGCCGTCAACGCCGCCCTGTCGATCATGGTCGGTGGCGAAGCCGCTGACTTCGACGAGGCCAAGGAGATCTTCGACGCCGTCGGAAAGACGATCGTGCACGTCGGGCCGAACGGCTCCGGGCAGAGGGTGAAGGCGGCGAACCAGCTCGTCGTGGCCGGCAACATCCAGCTGCTCGCCGAGGCGATCGTGTTCCTCGAGGCGTTCGGCGTCGATGTCGCCGCGGCCGTCGAGGTCCTCCTCCGTCAGTCGCAGCGCGCGTTCGACATGGACTACCAGGTCTCGCTGGCCTTCGACAACATCAGCTCACCGGAGCTGGACGGCTACGGCGTGGACCACGTCAAGGTCGCCGAGGGGCTCGGCTGCAAGGCGATCCGGGTCCACGACCCCGAGGAGCTTGCGGAGGCGTTCGCCAGGGCCACCTCGACGGCCCAGGAATTCCGGGTGCCGGTGGTGGTCGAGGTCATCCTCGAACGGGTGACGAACATCGCCATGGGGGTCGAGCTCGGCGGGGTGAATGCGTTCGAGGCCCTCGCCATCTCCTCGGCGGACGCCCCCACGGCGATCGCACGGCTGGACTAGGGCCGTGCCGACCACATCACGACCGCCACGCGTGCTGGTGGCGCCGGACAAGTTCAAGGGATCATTGGACGCCTCGCAGGTCGCCGCGCACGTCGCGGCCGGTCTGCGGCGGGTGGTCCCGGACGTCGAGGTCGATGCCCTGCCGGTGGCCGACGGCGGGGAAGGGACGGTCCAGGCGGCCCTGGCCGCGGGGTACACCCGGGTCAGCGTCGCGGCCACCGGCCCCCTCGGTGAACAGGTCCGGGCCGACTACGCGCGGCGCGGTGACGTGGCGGTGATCGAGATGGCCGCCGTCTCCGGCCTGGCGATGACGCCGGCCGACGACGACGCCGCCCGTCGGTCCTCGTCCGTCGGCACCGGTGAGCTCGTCCGGCACGCCCTCGGCCAGGGCGCGCGCACCATCGTGCTCGGGATCGGCGGCAGTGCCTCCACCGACGGCGGAGCAGGTCTGGTCGTGGCCCTCGGCGTCCGGCTCCGGGGAGCCGGCGGGGAGCTGCCGCTCGGCGGAGCCGCGTTGCAGGACCTGGTGTCGGTGGACGTCTCCGGTCTCGACCCGCGCCTGGGCGAGGTCGAGATAGTCCTGGCCAGCGACGTCGACAACCCCCTCCTCGGGGCGGACGGCGCCGCGGCCGTCTACGGTCCGCAGAAGGGGGCGTCCGCACGGGCGGTCGCGGACCTGGAGGACGGACTCGCGCGCTGGGTCGAGGCGCTCGAGCGGGCGGGCGTG
>JAENWO010000350.1 GCA_016649925.1 Actinomycetales bacterium | reverse complement strand
TCCGGCACCACCGCGCGCGTGCCCGTGCTGAGCGCAACGGCGTGCCGGGCCACGAGGACGCTCACGCTGCCATCGTCGGCTACGACCTCGACGGTCTTCTCCCCGGCGAGACGCCCGTGGCCCCGCACGAGGTCGATGCCGGAGTCGTCGAGCCACGTCCCCTGGCCCGAGTCGTCCCAGTCGCTCGTGAACGACGTGCGGCGCGCCAGGACCGCCTCGACATCGAGCGTGCCGGTCACCGCCTCGGCCGCACCGCCCGTACGCTGGGCGGCCCGCAGGGCGGCGCCGCTGCGCAGGAGCGCCTTCGACGGCATGCAGGCCCAGTAGGAGCACTCACCTCCGACGAGCTCGCTCTCGACGACGACCGCACGCAAACCCCCCTGCACGGCCCGCTCGGCGACGTTCTCCCCGGTCGATCCTGCGCCGATCACGATCACGTCGTACGTCGATGTGGTGGCCACTTCCGGCATCAGGATCCTCTCTCCGATGGGCGAGCTGTTTGCCTCGCACATTACGCTGAAGACCATGCGCCCGAGCTATCGTCCCAGCCCGCTCACGCCACAGTGATCGAGTTCCGCTCCGTCACGAAGAGATTCCCGGACGGCACCAGTGCTGTCAGCAACCTCGATCTGGTGATCCCCGCGCACCAGACCACGGTGCTGGTGGGTTCGTCGGGATGCGGCAAGACCACGATCCTTCGGATGATCAACCGGATGGTCGACGCGACCAGCGGGACGATCGAGATCGACGGCGACGACGTCGCCACGCTGGAGCCCGTCAGGCTGCGCCGGCGCATCGGCTACGTCATGCAGAACACCGGGCTGCTGCCCCACCGGCGGGTGCTCGAGAACATCGTCACGGTGCCCCGGCTGAACGGCATGCCCAAGGCGGAGGCCACCGAGCTCGGCCTGAGGCTGATGGACACGGTCGGCCTTGACCGCGGCCTGGCGCGGCGCTACCCGAGCCAGCTCTCCGGCGGGCAGCAGCAACGCGTGGGCGTCGCCCGGGGCCTCGCCGTCGACCCGAACATCCTGCTCATGGACGAACCGTTCGGGGCGGTCGACCCGATCGTGCGGGCCGAGCTGCAGACCGAGCTGATGCGACTCCAGGTCACACTCGGCAAGACCGTGGTCTTCGTCACGCACGACATCGACGAGGCATTCCTCCTCGGCGACCAGGTTGTCATTCTCCAGCAGCATGCCGTCGTCGCCCAGCGAGGCACTCCGGGCGAGATCCTGGCCCACCCGGCCAGCGGCTTCGTCTCGGACTTCATCGGGGCGGAGCGTGGTAAGCGCGCACTGCGGATCGTCGAGACGAACGGCTCGCGCGTCGTCGTGGACGCCGACGGCCGGCCGGCCGGTGTGCTCGTCGACGGTAAGAACGGCTCGTGACCTGGCTCGGGTCGAACGTCGGCCTCGTCGCCGAGCTGTCGCTGCATCATGTCCAGCTGAGCCTGCTGCCGATCGTCGTTGGCTTCGTCGCCGCCGTCCCGCTCGGGGTGCTCGCGTGGCGGTTCAAGCTGACCCGCGGCCTCACCCTGACGATCGTCGGTCTGCTCTACACGATTCCCTCGCTGGCCCTGTTCGTGCTGCTGCCACCCCTCCTCGGGATCAGCTTCCTCAGCGAGGCGAACGTCGTCATCGCGCTGAGCATCTACGCCGTCGCACTCATGACGCGGTCAGCGGCGGACGCGTTCGGTTCCGTGGACCCGGTGGTGCGCCGGTCCGCAGCAGCGATGGGGTACTCCTCCTTGGGGAGGTTCTGGGCCGTCGAGCTCCCCCTCGCGGGTCCGGTGCTGCTCGCCGGCCTGCGCGTGGTCGCCGTCAGCACCGTGAGCCTCGTCACCGTGGGTGTCCTCGTGGGCAGCCGCAGCCTCGGGTACCTGTTCATGAACGGGCTGCAGCGCTCGATCCCTGTCGAGATCCTCTCCGGGATCGTCATGACCGTGGTGATCGCGCTCGCCTTCGACGGCATCCTCGTGCTGCTCGGTCGTCTGCTGATGCCCTGGACGCGGGCCGAAACCACCTCGCGGCGCGTCGCACGTCGGCTCCGGCTCACCGTCGGGGGCGGCTCATGACGTTGTTCGCGGAGGCGATCGCCTGGATCTTCTCGCCGGAACGCTTGCTCGGTGGCAACCCCGTGTCCCAGCGGATCGGCGAGCACCTGCGCTACACGTTGATCGCGTTGGCAGTCTCCGCGCTGATCGCGGTGCCGGTGGGCTACCTGATCGGCCACAGCGGCAAGGGCAGGGAGGTCGCGGTCTCGCTCGCGGGAGCTGCGCGCGCCCTGCCGTCCCTCGGCCTGCTCACGATCCTCACCCTTGTGTTCGGGATCGGCCAGGCGCCCGTCGCCGCGACCGTCGTCTTCGTGGTGCTCGGGGTCCCCTCGGTTCTCGCCGGGGCCTACGCTGGCATCGAGGCGGTGGACCGCAACGTGGTCGACGCAGCCCGGGCGATGGGGATGACCGAATGGCAGATCCTGGTCAGGGTGGAGGCGCCCCTGGGGCTGCCGCTGCTCATCGGCGGGCTGCGCAGCGCGGCTCTGCAGATCCTCGCGACGGCGGTGCTCGCGGCGTACGTGGGGCTCGGCGGGTTGGGGATCTACATCCAGCGGGGTATCGCGTTGCGCACGTACGACGAGATGCTCGGCGGGGCGATCCTGATCGTTGCGCTTGCGCTCGTCGTCGATGCCGTGTTCGCTCTCCTGGAGCGCTTGGCGGTACCCGCCGGAGTCTCCGGTCGCACCAAGCGTCCCTCGCCGTTCCGGCGTCGGGCACTGACCCCAGCAACCGCTATTGAAGGAGCAGGATGAGACAGTTGACATCAGGGATCCACCGCCGGGCGGCGATCGGCGCGGTTGCGGTCGGGGCGGGTCTGGTCCTGGCCGGGTGCGGGTCAGGCGACCCGTTGGACAGCGGATCGAGCGACGGCGGCGGCTCCGGAACCATCGTGATCGGGTCGCAGGCCTACTACTCCAACGACATCATCGCGGAGATCTACGCCCAGGCACTCGAGGACGCCGGCTTCGAGGTGCAGCGGCAGTTTCAGATCGGTCAGCGCGACGTCTACCTCGAAGCCATGGAGAGCGGTGAGGTGCAGCTGTTCCCGGAGTACACCGGCAACCTGCTGCAGTACTACGACTCCGGCGCGGAGGCACGCAGCCCGGAGGACATCGCAGCGGCGCTTCCCGACGTCCTTCCCGACGGTCTCGCGGTTCTCGACTATGCCGAGGCCCAGGATGGGGACTCCTACAACGTGACCTCCGAGTTCTCCGCGGAGAACGGCGTCACCAGCCTCGCTGATCTGGCCGGCTACGACGGGACGATCACGATCGGCGGCAACGCCGAGCTCGAGAGCAGGCCCTACGGTCCGGCGGGCCTGAGCGAGTTCTACGGCGTGGATGTCGGCTTCGTCGCCATCGGCGACAGCGGCGGGCCGCTGACCAAGGACGCCATCCGCGACGGGACCATCACGATGGGCGACATCTACAGCGCCGACCCGGACCTTGCTTCGGGTGACTTCGTCACGCTTGAGGACCCCGAGGGCATGATCCTCGCGCAGAACGTCGTCCCGCTCGTGCGCGCCGACATCGCCGACGAGATCTCCGACGTCATCAACGCGGTGAGTGCCCAGCT
>JAENWO010000150.1 GCA_016649925.1 Actinomycetales bacterium | reverse complement strand
CCGGAGCCGGAGCCGGAGCCAGCGCCGGAGCGGGCGCCGGAGCCAGCGCCGGCGGAGCCGGAGGGCCGCCCCGGGCTCGTGGACCACGAGGCCTGCATGCCCGAGCGGGGCTCGGCGGTTCGGAAGTCCGACATCGCGGACCGCCCGCTACTGGAACGAGCGGGGGCGGAGCGTCCGCCGCCGGAGCGTCCGCCGCCGGAGCGGGCGGAGTCGCGACCGGGGCCACCGGAGCGACCACCGCCACCGCCACTGCCGCCGGTAGCGGGCTTCGTCGCGGCCGCTGCGGGCGCACGGGAAGGGTCGACGCGTGCGGCCACGTCACCGACGAGACCGGCCACCGTCGCGGCGTCGGGACGCACCGGTGAGGCGGTGATCTTCGCGGCGCGGGTGAGCTGACGCACGTCGCCGCGCTGCTCGGGGAGCATGACGGTCACGACGGTGCCGCCGGAGCCCGCGCGGGCCGTGCGGCCGGAGCGGTGCAGGTACGCCTTGTGTTCGGCCGGCGGGTCGACATGGACCACGAGCTCGATGTTGTCCACGTGGATGCCGCGGGCGGCGATGTCGGTGGCGACCAGGACGCGCACGTCACCGGTGGAGAACGCCGCGAGGTTGCGCTCACGCGCGCCCTGGGACAGGTTGCCGTGGAGGTCGACGGCGGGGATCCCGGACTCGGTCAGCTGGCGGGCCAGCTTGCGTGCCTGGTGCTTCGTGCGGGTGAAGAGCAGTCGGCGGGCGGACCCGGAGGCGAGGTGCTCGATGAGGTCCCGCTTCGCGGTGACGTCGGAGACCTCGTAGATGTGGTGGGTCATCTCCGCGATCGGTGACAATGCCGAGTCCACCGAGTGGGTGAGCGGGTCTGACAGGTAGCGCTTGACGATGATGTCGACGCCGTTGTCCAGCGTGGCGGAGAACAGCATCCGCTGTCCGCCACGCGGGGTGGCATCGAGGATGCGCTTCACGGCGGGCAGGAAGCCGAGGTCGGCCATGTGGTCAGCCTCGTCCAGGACCGTGATCTCGACCTTGTCCAGGTGCAGGTGACCCTGGTTCTTGAGGTCCTCGAGACGGCCCGGGCAGGCGACGAGGATGTCGACGCCGTCCTTCAGTGCGGTGACCTGCTTGCCCTGGCCGACGCCGCCGAAGATCACGGTGTGGCGCAGGCCGGCGGCCTTGGCCAGCGGCGCGATGGTCTCGGCGAGCTGATTGGCGAGCTCACGCGTGGGGGCGAGGACAAGTCCGCGGGGGCGGCCGGAGCCGGCACGCTGACCGTCGGTGAGGCGGATGACCAACGGCAGGGCGAAGGCGAGCGTCTTGCCGGAGCCGGTGCGGCCGCGGCCGAGCACGTCGCGTCCGGCGAGGGTGTCCTTCAGGGTGGCCGTCTGGATGGGGAAGGGGTCAGTGATGCCGCGGTCGCTCAGCGAGCGGACCAGTGCGGCGGGGACGCCCAGCGCCGAGAATGACGGCGTGCGGGCTTCAGGCATGGATGACAAAGGGGAATCTCTCAGATCGATGGGGTTCACCGCAGTGGTCTTCACTGCTGCAGCCAGGCGAGTTGCCGGCGCAAAGAACCGCGATGTCGGGCGCGCGTAATGCGCTTCCCTGCGCCTAGTGTCCCCCATGAGGGACCGAAACGACGACAGACGTGACCAGCGTCACAGGTGCGGAGTTCGCGGGGCGGGTGGATCGGCAACCCGCTGGGGTGTTTCCAGCGCTCATGTGCGCGGCAGCGGGGCCAGGGCAGAGGCGCCGGCGAAGACACTGTCGACGTCGCTCTCGATCTCGAGCAGTCGATTCCACTTGGCTGTGCGCTCACTCCGAGTGGTGGACCCGACCTTGATCTGACCCGCTCGCCAGCCGACGGCGAGATCGGCGAGCCAGTGGTCCTCGGTATCGCCGGACCTCGCGCTCACGACGCGCGCGTACCCGGCGGCCTGCGCGGCCCGGACGACGTCCTCCGCGCGCGAGACGGTGCCGGCCTGGTTCACCTTGACCAGGACGGCGTTCGCGACTCCCTCCTCGACGCCGCGGCGCAGGCGCCCGACGCCCGTCGCGAACAGGTCGTCACCCAGTACCTGGATGCCCGCCAGTCTCCCGGACGCGTCGGCCCAGTCCTGCCACTCGTCCTCGCCGAGAGGGTCCTCGATGGAGCAGATCGGATAGCGGGCGACCCAGTCCTCCAACCACGTCGTCCATTCGTCGGCGCTGAGCGGCTCGGCGCGCTCGGTGAGCACGATCCTGCCGGCGCGGGTGAGCTGGGTCGCGGCCACGTCGATGGCGATCGCCACCTCATCGGAGGGATCATGGCCCGAACGCTCGATGCCCCAGGTCAGGAGTTCCAGGGCCCGTTCGTTGCGACCGAGCCGGGCCGAGAGCCCACCCTCGTCCGCGACGAGCGCTGACCACCCGCCCGCGTCGTCGAGCAGGGACGCGCACGCGGCCCGGACGTCGGACACCCACTCCAGCGCCTCGGCGAAGCAGTGCGCGCCGATGGGGACCGCGAGGAAGTCCTGCAGGTCGATGGCACCACCGGCGTGCACCCCACCCGAGAGGATGTTCACCATCGGCATCGGGATCAGCGGTCGGCCCTCGGGGTCCAGTGCCCGCCACAGAGGAATCCCCGCTCCGTCCGCGCCGGCGAGCGTGACGGCCAACGACACTGCGAGGACGGCGTTCGCCCCGAGACGACCCAGTCCCGGCGTACCGTCGGCACGCTCCAGCTCCTCGTCGATCGCTCTGCGCTGGCCGGCCGAGCGGCCGAGGACGAGCGGACCGAGCTGCTCCCGCACCGCTGCGACAGCGCCCGCGACTCCCCATCCGCCGTAGCGGCTGCCCCCGTCCCGCCGCTCGATCGCCTCGTGCGAGCCCGTGGACGCACCCGCAGGCACGATCGCGCGACCCTCGCCACCTCCGGCGAGCCCCACCCGGCAGGCCACAGTGGGTCGTCCGCGCGAGTCGAGGGCTTCCCACGCATGGACCGAGGAGATTGTCAGGTCGTTCACACAAGACTCCCGTCGCGCCGTTCGGCCGCCTCGTCGAGGCTGCCGATCTCACCGAGCAGCAGCGCCCGCCCGAACTCCTGCGCACGCGTTCGGCCGGTGGCGTCGAGGTAGCCGGCCGGGGACTTCCCGAGCACGCGGGCGAGAAGCAGGCAGCCCACCTGGGCGAGCAGGTACCTCTCGTCCTCCCAGTTCTCGCGTAATCCGGTCTCCCGATAGGCAGCGAGGAATGCAGCGGCAGCGGCGTCGTAGCGGTGGGCCGCCTGCGGCACGTTGATCGCCTTGAGGTGGAGATGGGCGAGGAGGAAGGCGAGGTCGAACGTCGGGTCGCCGCGGTGCACGACCTCGAAGTCGATCACCCAGAGCCCGCCACCGTCGGGCGCGATGAGGATGTTCTTGGGTGAGAAGTCACCGTGCACGAGGCAGCGTCGGGTGGCCGACATGCGCTCCACGACGTCGTCGACCGCCCGGGCCAGTTCTGGCCGGCGCCGGGCGACCGCACGGTGGAACGGGTCGATCCGCAGCGCCTCGAACGTCTCGGCACCGTCGTCGAAGGACACACCCGGCCCGCATGTCTGCGTGTCCCGGTGCCAGCCGGCCAGGAGGTCACCGAGCCGGTGAGCGACCGCACGGTCAGCCTCACCCCGCATGAGGACGCTGCGCCAATCCTCCCACTGCAGCGGCGCACGCTCGATCACCAGGGTCATCGACTCGGGGTCGACGTCCAGGACACCCGGCACCGCATCGGGGGTGAGTGCCGCGACTGCGCGCAGGGCCGCCGCCTCGTGCAGGATCCGGGACCGCGGAGCCGTCCAGGTCTCGGTGACCCGCAACCGCTCCAGCGCCTGCTTGACCACGACGTGACGATCGCCAGCATCGACGGCGAGCACGATGTTGCTGACACCGCCCGCCAGGACCGACACCTCGACCGGGCCGTCCTCGACGATCCCGCGGCGGAGCAGATGCTCGCGCACGGTGGAGGTCGTCAGCAACTCTGCCGACACCCTGGCTCCTCTCAGTAGGTGGCCCGACCACCGGACAGGTCGAACGTGAATCCGGTGGTGAAGCTGCACGACTCGGATACGACGAACGCGATGAGTGCGGCGACCTCCTCGACGGTGCCGACGCGGCCCATCGGGATCTTCTGCACCATGTAGTCGACGACCTCGGCGGGCTGACCGTCGAGGAACCGCGTCCGAATGACCGCCGGGGCGATGGCGTTGACCGTGATGCCGGTGCCGGCGTACTCCTTGCCCTGCGCCTTGACCATGCCGATGAGCCCGGCCTTGCTCGCCGAGTAGGCGACCATGTTCGGGTTCCCCTCCTTGCCGGCGATCGAGGCCAGGTGAACGATCCGTCCGTACCCGTGGTGCAGGAGGTGCGGTATCAGTTCACGCGCGATGACGAGGCCCGCGGTGAGGTTGACACGTAGCGTGCTCTCGAACTCCTCGACGCTGACCTCATGGCTCGGACGACCCAGCGGTCCCTGGACGCCCGCCGTGTTCACGAGTGCGTGGATGCGCCCGTTCCAAGCGATCGACGCATCCAGCGCCGCCCTCACCGATGGCGCGTGGGTGACGTCACCAACGAGTCCGATCGCCTTCCCACCGGCGGCGCGGATCCGCTCGGCACACCGCTGTGCCGCTGACTCGTCACGGTCGACGACGGTGATGCTCGCACCGCGCGCCGCGAGGTGGTCCGCGGCAGCCTGCCCGATTCCCGCTCCGCCGCCGATGACGACGATCCCGTATCCGTCACGAAACCCCGTCATCGCTGTTCGCCTCGATCCACGTCGTTGCTGCCGACGAACCGGTGCCGCTGCTCACCGAGACCTTCGATACGCGCGGTCACGACGTCCCCAGTGGCGAGGAACCGCGCCGGGTCGAACCCCGCACCGACACCTTCCGGCGTCCCGGTCAGGATGACGTCACCCGGCCCAGTGCTTGGGCGCCGGGAATCTCGTCCGCCGTCGAGCGGGACGCCGAGGCGGACACCGTCGATCTCGTTGGCGGGTTCATCCCCTGGGGCCTCGGCGACTCGACGGGCACTGGCGAGGCCATCGGCGTCGAGCATGTCCGTTCCCTCGGGAAGCAGATGGGCGACGACGCCGTCAGCGCTCACGGCGAGGCGTTCCTGCCCGCGACCTCCGATGCGGACGATCTTCATCGTGACTCTCCTGCCGGGTCGCTGGGGCGGAATGCGGCACGGAGGTCGTGGGCCGCCTCGTCGAGGTGACGAGTCATGGCGTCGGCCGCGGCGCGCGGGTTGCGCCTGCGCGCGGCTTCCACGACGGCGCGATGCGTCTCGACCACCTCACCCGCGGATCCGCCGCGATCGAAGTGACCGCGACTGGACTCGGCGAAGGTCTCCTCGAGGCTCTCGGAGAGACTCTCCAGCAGAAGGGAGAGGAGGCGGTTCCCGCTGGCGACAGCGAGGGTGGCGTGGAAACTGACGTCGGCCGTGATGTACGTCTGCAGCAGGCTCGACGTCTCGAGCCCGGCGGCCCGAGCGTCGTCGAGTTCTTCAGCAGCGAGCGCCATCTGCCCGAGCGCCCTCTCCACGAGGCCGACGCCCGACCGCGTGGCACTGCGCGCGGCGGCGGTGGCGCTGAGCACCTCGAGCGAGCGACGGATCTCGTGCAGCTCGAGCATGCCGCGCGGATCTCGTCGCACCGAAACGGCGAAGAAGTGCGAGAGCACCGCACTGCTCGGGTCGCAGACGAGTGCGCGCCGTCCCTGACTCAGCTCGAGCAACCCGCGCGCCGCGAGTGCCTTGAGCACCTCACGCACCGTCAGGCGCGACACCCCCAGCTCCGCGGCGAGCTCGCGTTCGGCGGGCAGCCGCTGGCCCGGCTGCAGGTCGACGACGACGTCCTCGAGGCGACGGACCGCGTCGTCGAACATCGTTGTTTCCAATTGCTCGGCCATCACGGAGTGAACTTATCAGATATGTCTGCCCCATTGGTAGGTAGTCGATTCATTGATTTGATTGGGTTCGTCGACCAAACTTGTCAGATACGTTGAAGGTGCTCGGATACCGACGTCGACGCGGGAGTCATGATGAGGATCGACCGGGTCGAGACGTTCCGCGTTCGCCCGCGTTGGCTCTTCCTGCGCCTCGAGACCGACGATGGCGTCGTCGGCTGGGGCGAACCCGTTGTCGAGGGACGACGAGGACCGTCGAGGCCGCAGTGCACGAACTCGCCCACCTGGTCATCGGCTCTGACCCACTGCGCAGCGAGGACACGTGGCAGGTACTGACCCGCGGCGGGTTCTACCGCGGAGGCCCCGTAACCTCCAGCGCCGTCGCCGGCTACGACCAGGCGCTTTGGGACATCGCCGGGCGGATCAACGGCGCACCCGTCCACCAGCTCCTCGGCGGCGCCGTGAGGGAGCGTGTG
>JAENWO010000033.1 GCA_016649925.1 Actinomycetales bacterium | reverse complement strand
GGGCGGGTGGGGTGGGCGGGTGGGGTGGGCGGGTGGGGTGGGTAGGAACGGCTCCGGCCGCCGGAGGACGTCGTCGAGGTGGCAGACGATGCGGTGGTCCTCGGGCGGGGTGCCGTCAGCGGTCGGTCAGCTCCCAGGCATCCGCGGAGTCGCCGCCGTCGGTCTCGCCGTCGTAGTAGTCCACGGCGACGGCGTCAGCATCGGCGTCAGCATCGGCGTCGTCGTCGTCGTCGTCGTCCGCGACGCCGGGGCCGGGCCCGTCGCCGCGCAGCATCGCCAGCGTGGCGGGCAGGTCGTCCGCGTGGACCAGCACCTCGCGGGCCTTCGAGCCCTCGGAGGGGCCGACGATCTCGCGCGTCTCGAGCAGGTCCATCAGCCGCCCGGCCTTGGCGAAGCCGACGCGAAGCTTGCGTTGGAGCATCGAGACGGAGCCGAACTGGGTGGAGATGGCGAGCTCGGCCGCCTGGAGCAGCAGCTCGAGATCGTCGCCGATGTCCTCGTCCACCCGCCTCCTCGCGACCGTGACCACCACGTCGTCGCGGTAGCGGGGCTTGAGCTGGCTCTTCACGTGCTCGACGACGGCGTGCACCTCGGACTCGCTGACCCAGGCACCCTGCACGCGCATCGGCTTGGACGCACCCATCGGCAGGAACAGCGCGTCACCCTGGCCGATGAGCTTCTCTGCGCCGGGCTGGTCGAGGACGACGCGGGAGTCGGTGACCGACGACGTCGCGAACGCGAGCCGGGAGGGCACGTTGGCCTTGATCAGGCCGGTCACGACGTCGACGCTCGGTCGCTGCGTCGCGAGCACGAGGTGGATGCCGGCGGCCCGGGCGAGCTGGGTGATGCGCTGGATCGAGGACTCGACGTCACGCGGGGCGACCATCATGAGGTCGGCGAGCTCGTCCACGATCACCAGCAGGTAGGGATACGGGGCGATCTTGCGCTCGCTGCCCGGCAGCGGCTTGACCTTGCCGCTCTTGACCGCGGCGTTGAAGTCGTCGATGTGCTTGAACCCGAACATGGCGAGGTCGTCGTAGCGTGCGTCCATCTCGCGGACCACCCAGTCGAGGGCTTCGGCCGCCTTCTTCGGGTTCGTGATGATGGGTGTGATGAGGTGCGGGATGCCCTCGTAGATCGTCAGCTCGACGCGCTTCGGGTCCACCAGCACCATGCGCACCTCCTCCGGGGTGGAGCGCATCAGGATCGACGTGATCATCGAGTTCACGAAGGAGGACTTACCGGCACCCGTGGCACCCGCCACCAGGAGGTGCGGCATCTTCGCGAGGTTCGCCACGACGTAGCCGCCCTCGACGTCCTTACCGACGCCGATCACCATCGGGTGCTCGTTGCGGCGCGCGGGTGCGGAGCGCAGGACGTCGCCGAGGGAGACGGTCTCGCGGTCGGCGTTCGGGATCTCGATGCCGATCGCCTTCTTGCCCGGGATCGGGGAGAGGATCCGCACGTCCGCACTGGCGACGGCGTAGGCGATGTTCTTGCTCAGCGCCGTGACGCGCTCGACCTTGACGCCGGTGCCGAGCTCCACCTCGTACCGGGTGACCGTCGGGCCACGGGTGAAGCCGGTGACCTGGGCGTCGACGTCGAAGTCGGTGAGGACCGCGCTCAGGGCCTCGACCACACGGTCGTTCGCGGGTGACCGGACCTTGTGCGGGGCACCCTTCACGAGCACCTCGTCGCCCGGGAGGATGTAGGTGAGGTTCGGCTCGAGGACGAGCTGCTCCGCGCCACGCGGCAGGGCCTGGGTGGGTGGGGCGACGAGGTCCGTCGACATGACGGTGGTCTCAGCGTCCTCGTCGACGACGGCGTCACGCCGGTCTGCCGGGGCTGTCTCGTGGGGGTGCGCGAACGCCTCGTCCCCGGTGTAGGCACCCGGTTCGACCGGTCCAGCGGTCTCCGCCTTGCGCTTGCGGCGACGCTTGGGTGCCTCCTCAGCCAGCCCGGTGGCCTCGTCCTGGGACTTGGGACGGACATGGCCGTCCTCCTCGTCGAGGTCCCGTCCGGCGATCCAGTCGACCGCCTGCCGCACGCGGCGCGGGATCGCCGCCACCGGCGTCGCCGTGACGACGAGGAGGCCGAAGACCAGCAGCAGCACGAGCAGCGGGATGGTCACCCAGATCGTGAGGGCGGCGGACAGCGGGTTCGCCGCGACGTAACCGACGAGTCCGCCCGCCTCGAAGACCCGCTTCCAGGCGGGCGGGCTGGGCAGCCCCCCGCTGACCTGGATGAGGCCGCAGACCGCGATCGTGACGGCCACCAGCCCGATGGCGATGCGGCCGTTGACCTCGCCCCGCTCGGGGTGGCGCATCAGGCGGACGGCGAGGAAGACCCCGATGACGGGCAGGACGATCGCGAGCACGCCGACGGCGCCCGCGACGGCGGCGTGGACGATCTCGCCGGCCGCGCCGGACAACCCGAACCACTCCCGCGCGGCGATGATGATCGAGAGCGCGAGCAGCAGGAAGGCGAGGCCGTCCCGGCGATGGGCGGGGTCGAGGTTGCGGGCACCCGTGCCGATGCTGCGGGCCGTCCCTCCGACGACGTGCGCGCCGCCCATCCAGATGCCGCGGACCACGCGTACGGGCAGCGCGGATCGCTTCGGCTCGGAACGCCCCCCGGAACGCTTCGACGAGCTCCCACGACTTGTCGTCGAGGAGCTGGTGGTGCGTCCCGTTGAGGCGGACCGTCCGGGGGAAGTCGTACGGGTCGCCATGATGTGTATTGTCCTCCTGCCGCCAGGCGAGTTCACGACACGCCGGTCGGGTCCACTGAACCAAAGATCCGGCCCGGATGCAGGACTGACACGCACACCCCCCTTGGTTTCTCGTTCCGGGGTCATCGGTTCTCGCGTTCGGCTCCCGACCCCGACGGACCTAGCATCGCTCCGCAGTGCTGATGCCCACCGCCCGGATCCCGGACGGCCGATGCGGCTCCACCAGGTCGCCCGACGTGCCACCGACCTCGAGCGCGCCGCCGCCTTCTGCTCCCGGCTCTTCCGGGACGAAAGCGCCCTGAGCGCACTCCACTACCTGCGCGTCGACGACGTCCGTGCGACGGTCGAGAGCCTCAGCTCCGACGACGTCGAGATCGTGACCGGGCCACACCTGATCTTCTCCGACGGCGACGGCACGTTCGGCCCGCCCGCGGACGAGTGGATGGCGTTCTTCCACGACTCCGAAAGGAACCTCGTCGGCATCGCCAGCCGGACGCTGTCGGGCACGTGGACCGCGCGGCTCAGGCGAGCAGCAGACCCACGCCGAGCGTCCCGAGGCCCACGACGAGGAAGGCGGCGCCCAAGACGAGGAGGGCGATCAGAGGGCTCGGCCGGTCCCTGCCGGACCCCATCGCGGAGAAGAAGAACCCGGCCGGCATGACGATCGCGGCCACCAGGACGCCGGTGCGGGCGAGCCACGCCCAGCCTCCGGTCAGCGTCGTCGCCTCGGTGAGGAGCAGGCAGACCAGCCCGAGGATGATCAGCACACCGGCGTGCGCGTGCCCGGCACGGAAGAACGACGTCTGGAACGGCGTCGCCGGGACCTTCCCGATGACGACCTTGACGAGGAAGTAGCCGCCGCTCGTGACGGTGATCGCGGCGAGGATGGCGACGCCCGCCGTCGTCTGTGCAGCGCTCGAGAGTTCCAGCATGACCTTCTTCTCTCTGGGAACTTCTCTCTGGGAACAATTCCATAACACTGTTATCTAACAGCGTGAGATAACAGCCGTCAACCCCTAGACTTCACTGTCATGGCCCGTCCCCGCTCCTACGACGACGACCTGCGCCGTCGGCTGATCGGGTGCGCCTCGGAGGCGCTCTCGGCACACGGCTCCGACGCCCTGTCGCTGCGCGCAGTAGCGACCGCCGCCGGCACGACGACGGCGGCCGTCTACGCACTCTTCGGCGGCCGGGAGGAGCTCCTCGCCGCCGTCGTGGGGGAGGGTTTCGAGAGGTTCGGCCGGCACCTGGCCGCCGTCCCGCGGACGCACGACCCGCGGGCAGACCTCTTCGCCCTCGGCCTCGCGTACCGGGCCAACGCCCTGGCGAACCCGCACTTCTACCGGGCGATGTTCGCCTCGGGCACCTACCGCAGCTCCGACGACACCCTCGGCGAGCCCACGTTCCTCGTCCTGCTCGAGGCCGCTTCGCGTGTGCTCGAGGCGGCGGGCGCAGCGCGGCCCTCCCCCGAGGAGCTCGCCCTGCACCTGTGGGGCCTGACCCACGGCCTGGTCGGTCTAGAGCTCGCCGGGCTGCTCCCGGGAACCCCCGCCGAACACGCCGAGCGCTACGCCGCGGCGCTGCTGCGCGAGAGGCGCTGAGCACCTCAGCTCAGGCGCCACAGCGCGATCTCAACGCGATCTCAACGCGATCAATCAGGTCAGCAGGTCCGAGCACGAGGACCGCGCACCCCGGCGCCGGGTAGTGCGCCCCTCGACGAGCCTCACCCTATTTTCTGCTCGCGGAATGAGCCGCGTGCCTCACGACAGGAGTGTTTGCGAAGCCTGGCCGGCTGCCTCGGGCGCTGCGATGCCCAAGACCTGGCCCCCAGATGACGCAGCGCCCGAGCGCACGGGCTGCTACGCCTCGACGACCACCGGGATGATCATCGGCCGACGGCGGATCCTGGTCGAGGCCCAGCGCCCCACGACCCGTCGGATCACCTGCTCGAGCTGACGGGCGTCGGCGTTCCCGCCCGCGGCCGCCTCTTGGAGCGCCTTGGTGATCTCCGGGACGATCTCGTTGAGCTTCGCGTCATCCTCGGCGAAGCCGCGAGCCTGCATCTGCGGCCCGGCGATGACCTTGCCGGTGGAGGTGTCCACGACGGCGAAGATCGAGATGAACCCCTCCTCACCCAGGATCCGACGGTCCTTGAGCTCCGCCTCGGTGATGCCGCCGACGGACGAGCCGTCCACGTAGACGTAGCCGCACGGCACCGCGCCGACGATCCGTGCCTTGCCGTTCTCGAGGTCGACGACGACGCCGTCCTCGGCGAGGACGACCCGCTCCGGGGGAACCCCGGTGGCGACGGCGAGCGCACCGTTGGCGACGAGGTGGCGGATCTCCCCGTGCACCGGCATGACGTTCTTCGGCTTGACGATGTTGTAGCAGTAGAGGAGCTCACCGGCGGAGGCGTGCCCGGAGACGTGCACCCGGGCGTTGGACTGGTGGATCACCTTGGCGCCGAGCCGCATCAGCCCGTTGATGATACGGAAGACGGCGTTCTCGTTGCCGGGGATGAGCGAGGACGCGAGCACCACCGTGTCGCCGGGGCCCACCGAGACGCGGTGGTCGCGGTTCGCGATGCGGGACAGGGCCGCCATCGGCTCGCCCTGGGAGCCCGTGCACATCAGGACCACGCGGTCCTCGGGCAGGTCGTCGATCTTCTTGACGTCGATGAGGACGCCGTCGGGCACGTGCAGGTAGCCGAGCTCGGCGGCGATCGTCATGTTGCGCACCATCGACCTGCCGACCAGGGCGACGCGGCGGCCGTGCGCGAGAGCGGCGTCGAGCACCTGTTGCACGCGGTGGACGTGCGAGGAGAAGGAGGCCACCACGAGGCGACCCTCCGCCTGGCCGAAGACTCGGTCCAGGACCGGGCCGATCTCGCGCTCATGGACCGTGAACCCCGGTACCTCGGAGTTCGTGGAGTCGGTCATGAACAGGTCGACGCCCTCCTCGCCGAGCCGGGCGAAGGCTCGCAGGTCGGTGATGCGTCCGTCGAGCGGCAGCTGGTCCATCTTGAAGTCGCCGGTGTGCAGCACGGTGCCGGCGGGGGTGCGCACCGCGACCGCGAGCGCGTCCGGGATCGAGTGGTTGACGGCGATGAACTCGCAGTCGAACGGACCGAACTTCTCCCGCTGCCCCTCCTTGACCTCCAGCGTGTAGGGCTTGATGCGGTGCTCCTTGAGCTTCGCCTCGACGAACGCGAGCGTCAGCCGTGACCCGACCAGCGGGATGTCCTTGCGCATCCGCAGCAGGTACGGCACAGCGCCGATGTGGTCCTCGTGACCGTGGGTCAGCACGATCGCCTCGATGTCGTCGAGCCGGTCGGAGATGTAGTCGAAGTCCGGCAGGATCAGGTCGACGCCGGGCTGGTGGTCCTCGGGGAAGAGCACGCCGCAGTCGATGACGAGGAGGCGGCCGGCGAACTCCAGCACAGCCATGTTACGACCGACCTCGCCCAGGCCCCCGAGGGCGATGATCCTCAGGGCCCCAGGGGCAAGCGGTGCGGGGAGCTGCAGATCGGGGTGCGGGTGGCTCATCGGGGTGTGTCCTCCAGCAGGGCATGAATCGTCAGGGCGATGCGCAGGTCCGCGATCTCGGCGTCGTTCGCCTCGACCAACGGGGAGCGCACCGTGGCGCTCGGCAGCCAGCCCTGCAGGGTGAGAGCAGCCTTCGCCATCACCGCGCCCTGCCCGCCGCCCATCAGTGCGTCGCAGACGGGGGCGAGCTGGGCGGAGAGGTCGCGCGCGGCACGCAGGTCCCCGTCGTCGATCGCGCGGACCATCTGGGCGTAACCGCCGGCGACTACGTGGCCGACCACCGAGACGACGCCGGAGGCGCCGTGGGTGAGCCACGCGAGGTTGAGGTTGTCGTCACCCGAGTAGAACTCCAGGCCGGTGCGGCGCATCCGCTCGAAACCCTGCGGGACGTTCCCGGTGGCGTCCTTGACGGCGCGGATCCGGGGGTGCTCGGCCAGTCGGTCGAGGGTTTCGTCACCGATCGCGACGCCAGTGCGGCCCGGGATGTCGTAGAGCATGACGGGCAGGTCGACGGCGTCCACGATGGCGCGGATGTGCCGGTAGACGCCCTCCTGCGAAGGGCGGTTGTAGTACGGGCTGACGACGAGCAGGCCGTGCGCGCCGGTGCGCTGCGCGGCCTCCGCGATACGCACGGCGTGCGCGGTGTCGTTCGAGCCAGCGCCGGCGATGATCATCGCCTCGTCACCGACCTCCGCGACGACGGCGGTGACGAGTTCGTCCTTCTCCGGCTGGTGCGTGGTGGGCGACTCGCCGGTCGTGCCGTTGAGCACCAGGGCATCGCAGCCGGAGTCCACCAGGTGGCGGGCAAGGCGGCGCGCGCTCGGGATGTCGACGGAGCCGTCGGGGTGCATCGGCGTGACCATGGCCACCGAGACCGACCCGAACGTGCGCGACGGGCGGGCTGACACCTCGGTGTTCGTGCTGCGCATTGGCATGGGCGTGGGCATGGGATGAACTTACCGCGCGGCGCGTCGGACAAAGATCCCGTGCCCGGCAGTTCCCTCGGCCACAGGGTGCCTACCTCCCGCACGTGTCCACCCTTCCCGCATCCGTCCACAGGCTGCTCGGAATGTCAGACCCTCTCGTTAGTGTGTACACATGTTCGAATCGCCCGGAGACGTGGAGCTCGATGCAGATGAGCTGTCCGCCCTGCGTGCGATGGACCGGGCGTCCACCTCTGAGGTGAGCGCGTCCTGGGAGGACGAGGCTGAGGCCGTGCCGGGGTGGTTGTCGGAGCACGTGGACCCGACATGGTTGTCGACGCGGGCGCCGGACGCGGCCACGGTGGAGGAGCTGGAGCGGTTCGACGTCGAGAACGCCGACACCTACGACCTTCTCGAGGTGATGGCCGCCTGGGACCACGTGGCATCGAAAGCCTCGGGCATGGTCCGCGAGATCGCCTCCCACATCGCCACCCGCCCTGAGATGCGGATGGACACCAGCCAGCTGAAGAAGACCGGCAAGCTCGACCCACTGATGGGCGGGGAGGAGGTGGCGATGCGGCTGGGCTGCTCGAAGCAGCGCGGGCGCAAGCTCGTCGCCGCCGGGCACGCCCTGCGGGCCGCCTGCATCCCCACCGCGGATGCCCTCGCGGCCGGGGAGATCGACGTCATCAAGGCGGACATGATCACGAGCGCCGTTGCGCACCTCCCGGGCGAGCTGGCCCTGGCCGTACAGGACCGGGTCCTGCCCAGGGCCGGGCTCCGCTCGCACTACCTCCTCGGGCAGGACCTCGCCAAGGCCGTCGCGGACGTGGATACGGCCGACTTCAACGAGCGCTGCCACGTGGCGGCCACAAAGCGTCGGGTCGACCACCCTCGACCCCTCGGGGACGGGCTCTGCTCGATCTACGCCGTGCTGCCCACGCTCGACGCGGCAGCGATCGACACCACGCTCGACGCCGCCGCCCGGTCCGCCCAGGCTGGCGGCGACACCCGCACCCTCGCCCAGCTCCGTGCTGATGTCCTCGCCACCCTGACCCACTCCGCCCTGGCCACCGGATGGGTCGGCGGGCCACCTGGCGGCCACGCCCCTCCGACGGTGCGGGAAGGCACACCGAACGGGGCCACCACGCCGGCAGCCGTCGCGACAGCGTCCGACGATGGCGTTCGGTCGGGTCCGTGCGACGCGATCGATGGGTCATCTTGCCGTCCGCACACCGGCGCTTCCTTCTTCCGACCGCCGGCCGTGACGCCGAACCCGCCCTGCACCGCCCCTCCCCTGCCGCTGGGCTTCGTCACCGTGTTCGACGTCACGGACCGGCTTGCCACGCGAGCCCTCCCCGACCGGTCTGCTCTGCTCACGACCGCACGACTGCTCGACGCGGCCGAGCGGCACCAGCGCGCCGCATGGGTGGAGCACGGGACACCCACATCGGGCGAGCACGGGACACCCACATCGGGCGAGCACGGGACACCGTCGGTCTTGGACGAGGTACCCACAGCGACCTCGACAGGAACAGCGTCGCGACGCCAGCTGCTGCTCTACGGTCCGACGGCCCCTTGCTCCCGGGCGATTCCGGCACCACCTCCCGGAGCGAGCCGTCCGGGAGCGCACCCCGCCCATCCACGTGGCACAGCCGCGCCCGCACCTGCCGGCCAGGTGCGCGTCGAGGGCGACGCTGATCCTTCGTGCACCGCCCCACCCACGCACGGCAGCCGCCCGCTCGGAGCCGCCGATCCACCGGTCTTCCCGCCGATTCCGGGTGATCCCGACCGGTACCGGGTCGGCACTCTCGGCGGCCGTCGCGCGCAGATCGATGTCACGGTGCCGCTCTCGACCCTGCAGGGAGGGGACGAACCTGCCGAGATCACCGGGCTCGGACCCATCGACGCCGACAGCGCCCGCGCCTACGCCGCCCGCACCCTCTGGCGACGTCTGGTCACCGACCCTCTGAGCGGCACCGTCCTCGACGTCGGCACCGCGCGGTACCGGCCACCGCCTGCCATGGCCGAGCACGTGCGGCGCCGCGACCAGCACTGCATCGCCCCGGGCTGCGGCGGGCGAGCCGAGGCCTGCGACGTCGACCACACGATCCCTCACCCCCACGGCCCGACCGCCGTGTGGAACCTCGATCTCCTGTGCCGCCGACACCACGTCCTGAAGACTCACGGCGGCTTCCACGTCATCCAGCCCACTCCCGGCACCTTCGTGTGGACCACGCCCACCGGACAGCGCTACCGCCGCAATCCCGACGGCACCACCGTCCGCCTGGCCCGCGACGGGAGCGAGTCGGGAGCCGCCGACTGCGGTGTCGCACCGATGGGTGATGTCGCAACCGGGGACGCCGCGAGTGGATCGGCCGCAACGCGAACCTCCGAGAACGCGGGCGGCGCGGTGCGCGATGACGGACCGCCGCCGTTCTGACCGCTCGCGCCAGGCTTCGGGCATCGAGGAGGAGGTGCTCCGTCACCGCCTAGCCTGTGACCATGACGTCTCACGCCGGCCACACCCACCACCCGACCGCCGACGTCTCCGTCCGACCCTCCCTGGTGGACGATGCTGCCGAGATCGGGCGCATCCAGGTGGCCGCCTGGCGGGGCGTGCACCGGGGCACCGTGCCCGATGAGGTGCTCGAGGGCCTGGACGCTGCAACCTTCGCCCGGGCCTGGCGCGGCGCTATCTCGCAGCCGCCCTCCGCCAAGCATCGGATGCTCACGGCCTGCGCCGGGCCGTTCGTCGTCGGCTTCGCAGCACTCGCTCCCGCGTCGGACGCGGAGGCCACCGGCGAGATCGTCGAGCTTGACGTCGACCCGGACCACCTGCGGGAGGGGCACGCCTCACGACTCCTGGCGGCCTGCGTCGACATCCTGCGGGAGACGGGGGCCTCCCAGGTGCGCACCTGGGTGCTGGAGGGCGACGGTGCACGGGAGGCGTTCCTCGCCTCCGCGGGCCTCGGCCCGGCCGGCGTCCGCCGCACGCTCGAGGTGGACGGCACACAGGTCGACGAACTGGCCTGGACCGGGACGCTCTGATTCGTAAGCTCGACCGCGCCGATAACGGTGCAACGCGCGTCAGGCGAGGTCCAGGTACGTGTCCAACCCCACCGACAGACCCGGGTGGTCGGCCACGGACCGGACCGCGAGCAGGACGCCGGGCAGGAACGAGGACCGGTCGAAGCTGTCGGTGCGAATCGTCAGCTGCTCGCCCGGGTTGCCGAAGAGAACCTCCTCGTGGGCCACCAGCCCTCGCAGCCGAACGGAGTGCACACGCACACCGTCGACGTCCGCCCCGCGTGCCCCCTCGATGGCAGACTCGGTCGCATCGGGGATGGGCCCCAGCCCGGCGTGTGCACGCGCCGCTGCGATGCCCTGCGCGGTGTGCACCGCAGTGCCCGAAGGCGCATCGAGCTTGTTCGGGTGATGCAGCTCCACCACCTCGGCGGACTCGAAGAACCGGGCGGCCTGGGCGGCGAAGCGCATCGCAAGCACCGCCGAGAGCGCGAAGTTGGGCGCGATCAGCACCCCGGTCCCCCGGGACCGCGGCCCGTCCTGCGCGAGGTGCTCCCGCACGCGGTCCAGAGCGTCCGAGTTCCAGCCCGTCGTCCCGACGACGGCGTGCACCCCTGCGTCGATGAGCGCGTGGACGTTGGCCTCGGTGGAGGTGGGGGCAGTGAAGTCGACCGCCACGCAGGTGCCGGAGCCCGCGAGAGCGGAGACGTCATCGCCGAGGTCGAGCCGCTGAGCGAGCGTCAGATACTCGGCCGCGTCGATCGCGTCGCAGACGGTGGATCCCATGCGTCCGGCCGCACCGAGCACGGCCACGCGGATCTCGGGGGAAACGTGGTCAGCCATGGTTCTCACCCTATCGAGACCCAGCACACCGACGGATCTCGCCGACGTCTCAGCGGGCGAGCGACTCTCCAGCCACGTCATGGTCGAACGGACCGACCACGACGAGGTTGCGGGGTGCGGCGTACAGCTCGGCCGCCAGGTCGCGCACCTGCTCGGCGGTCACGGAGCGGAGGCGGTCAAGGGTCTCGTCCACCGTGGTGAACTGCCCCATGGTGATCTCGCTGCGCCCGAGGCGGGACATCCGAGAACCGGAGTCCTCCAGCCCGAGCACGAGGCCGCCGCACATCTGCCCGATGCCGCGCTCCAGCTCCTCGCCGTCGACGAGGCGGGTGGCGAGCTCCGCCCACTGCTGCTGCAACAGGTCCACCACCTGGGCCACCTTGGCGGGCGCGCAGCCGGCGTACAGGCCGAACGCACCTGTTTCGGCGTAGCCGGAGGCGAAGGAGTAGACCGAGTAGGCGAGGCCGCGCTTCTCCCGGATCTCCTGGAACAGACGTGAGCTCATCGAGCCGCCGAGGACGGCGTTGAGCACGGAGAGCACGAAACGGCGGTCATCACCGGCCACGGGTCCGAGACCGCCGAGGACCACGTTCGCCTGCTCGATGCCGCGCCGCACCGTGAGCGCGTGGCCCGTGGTGGGGACGAGCCCGACGGCGTCGAGCGCGGGACTGCGCCGCTGCGCGGGCGTGGCCCGGGGGTCCAGAGACCAACCGCCGGCCGAGACGGCGTCGAGCACCTGCTCGCAGAGCTGGTTGTGGTCCACTCCCCCGGCGGCTGTGACCACGAGCTCACGCGGGACGTAGGTGCGGCGGTAATGCTCCCAGACGGCGTCACGCGGGACGGCGCGGATCGTCTCGGGAGTGCCTCCGATCGGGCGACCGAGCGGGTGGTCGCCGAAGACGACGCTGGTGAAGTTCTCGTGCGCGACGTCGACCGGGTCATCCTCGTTCATCGCGAGCTCTTCGAGGATCACCTCGCGCTCGTTCTCGAACTCCTCACCGTCGAGCCGGGCGGAGGTGAGCATGTCGAGGATGACCTCGGTGGCCATCGGCAGGTCGGCGTCGAGCACCCGCGCGTAGTAGCAGGTGTGCTCCTTGCCGGTGGCCGCATTGGCCTCACCGCCGACGGCGTCGAACGCGGACGCGATGTCCATCGCATCCCGCGTCGCCGTGCCCTTGAAGAGGAGGTGCTCGAGGAAGTGCGTGGAGCCGTGGTGGCCGTCGGTCTCGTCACGAGAACCGACGGCCACCCACGCTCCGATCGCGACCGACCGCTGAGCCGGCACTGCCTCACTCAGCACCCGGATGCCTCCGGGAAGGACCGAGCGGCGCACGACGGCGCCCGCCCCGGTCTCCACAGTGATCTCCGCTCCCGGCGTGCCCGCCGAGCCCAGGATCAGGTCAGGCACGTCAGACGGCGGGGACAGCGGCGTCCGCGGTGTCAGCCGACGCGCCTTCCTCGTCGTTCACGACGGCGTGCAGCGAGAGCTTTCCGCGCGGGTCGACCTCGGCGACCTCGACCTGCACCTGCTGACCCACACCGAGGACGTCCTCCACGTTCTCCACGCGCTTGCCACCGACGAGTCGGCGGATCTGGGAGATGTGCAGGAGGCCGTCCTTGCCCGGGGACAGGGAGACGAACGCACCGAACGACGTGGTCTTGACGACCGTGCCGACGAAGCGCTCCCCGATCTCGGGCATGTGCGGGTTCGCGATCGCGTTGATCGCCTGGCGAGCTGCCTCGGCCGAGGGTCCGTCGGTCGCACCGATGAACACGGTGCCGTCGTCCTCGATCGAGATGTCGGCGCCCGTGTCGGCCTGGATCTGGTTGATCATCTTGCCCTTCGGGCCGATCACCTCACCGATCTTGTCGACCGGCACCTTGACCGTGATGACTCGAGGCGCCGTGGGGGCCATCTCGTCCGGGGCGTCGATGGCCTCGGCCATCACGTCCAGGATGTGCAGACGGGCCTCACGGGCCTGGGTCAGCGCGGACCCGAGCACCGAGGCGGGGATGCCGTCGAGCTTGGTGTCGAGCT
>JAENWO010000333.1 GCA_016649925.1 Actinomycetales bacterium | reverse complement strand
CGATCGGCTCCGGTACGGGCGTGCTCATGAAGTGACCTTAGAGAGCGCGGGCCGTCGGCCGCCATCCCCCCCAGGGCGGACGTGGCGCGGGTCGCCGGGTACGTGGATCTGCACGGGCATCGGTCTCACAGTTCGATCGAGTACAGCACCGTGGCCTCGCGGGCTTCGTACCCGAGGCTGGCATAGAGATCGAGCGCTCCGGAGCTGTTCTCCGTATCGACGTCCAGCCGGGCGCCTTGCATGTCATCGGCAGCGTAGGCGCGGATCGCCCTCGTGAGCAAAGCACGACCGATCCCGCGACCGCGATGAGCCGGGCGCACACCGAGGAAGTCGGTGCTGCCGAACGTCCCGTCCGTCCACGCCTGCGGGCTGCGGCTGGAGAGCACATAACCGGCGATCTCGTCCCGTTCCGTGAGGGCCAGGAAGGACCATGGGAAGTGCGTCCCGGCCATCCGCTCGGCCCACCGCCGCGGGCTGAGGACCGCAGGCTCGAAGTCCCGGGCGAATGCCTCGTGATGCGCCATCCGGGTGGCCTCGGACCACTGTGGACCCAGCCCGACGATCCGCACGCGGGGGACGGGGGCGACCGGCGGGAGGCCTGCCCCGCGCACCTGGCGCTCGAGAACGCGGTACCAGCGAACGGGCGCAAAGCCGGCCGCGGCGCACATCCGGCGCCGGTCGGTGAGGTGCTCGTCGACGAACACCCCGATCCGGGCGCCGCGCGAGCCCTCCGCACCGGTTCCCGACTCCTCGAGGAGCTGCCGGGCCCGAGCGTCCTGCCACCGCAGCAGCGACCGGCCGATGCCACGTCGGCGCCACTGTGGGTGGATCGTCGCCAGCAGGAGAGCCCGGTGCCGCTCGGGCTCGCCCCGCACGAGGCTCATCGCGTCCAGGACGCCCTGCGGGGAGAAGCCGGCGAGGGAGTTGTGCGCCAGATCGGCCGCCGGCGAGGTCAACGCCTGGACGATCTGGTGGGGGGTGAAGGGGTGCAGCGGCCGGTCGGCGGCGTCGGCGGCGAGGGCGAGGGCAGCCGCCGCCTCCACGTCGTCCACGCTCAACGGCCGCCAGGTCAGCCCGAGATGGGCTCCCGGGTGCTCGGGACCGCGGCTGAGCGCGGTCTCGGACGAGCTCACGCGTCGATCCGGTCACGGTCGAGGTCGTCCGCACCGGCGATGATGAAGTCCTTGCGGGGCGCGACGTCATTGCCCATCAGCAGCTCGAACACCTGCTCGGCGTGCTCGAGCGCCTGAGCGTCGGCCATCGTGATCTTCCGCAGGGTGCGGTGCGCCGGGTCCATGGTGGTCTCCGCGAGCTGGTTGGCGTCCATCTCGCCCAGGCCCTTGTACCGCTGGATCGGCTCCTTGTAGCGCCGACCCGACTTCTCCAGCTTGGCCAGGTGCCGGATCAGCTCCGCCTCGGAGTACGTGTACACGACCTCGCCCTTCCTACTGCCCTGGGCGCTCGCCTCCACCCGGTGCAGCGGAGGGACGGCGGCGTACACCCGGCCGTCCTCCACCAGCGGGCGCATGTAGCGGAAGAACAGCGTCAGCAGCAGGGTGCGGATGTGTGCGCCGTCCACGTCGGCGTCCGTCATCAGGACGATCTTGCCATAGCGCACGGAGTCGAGGTCGAACGTGCGGCCCGAGCCGGCGCCGAGTACCTGGATGATCGAGGCGCACTCGGCGTTCTTCAGCATGTCCGCGAGCGAGGCCTTCTGGACGTTGAGGATCTTGCCGCGGATCGGCAGGAGCGCCTGGAAGTCGGAGCTGCGCGCCAGCTTCGCGGTACCGAGGGCGCTGTCCCCCTCGACGATGAACAGCTCCGATCGCTCGACGTCGTCCGTGCGGCAGTCGGCGAGCTTGGCCGGCAGCGTGGACGTCTCCAGCGCCGTCTTGCGCCGAGAGATCTCCTTGTGCGTGCGCGCGGAGATGCGCGCGCGCATCTCGCCGACCACTTTGTCCAACAACGTGGCGGCCTGCGTCTTCTCGTTCCGCCTGGAGGAGGTGAGCAGCGCCGTCAGCTCCCGGTCGACGACGCGCGTGACGATGGCGCGCACGGGCGCCGTGCCGAGGACCTCCTTCGTCTGGCCCTCGAACTGCGGCTCGGGCACGCGCACCGTGACGACGGCGGTCAGCCCCGCCATCACGTCGTCCTTCTCGATCCGCTCCTTGGAGTCCTTCGCGGTGATCTTGAGCCGTCGTGCGTTCGCGTCGATCTGCTTCCGCACGGCGCGGACGAGGCCCTGCTCGAAACCGGCCAGGTGTGTGCCGCCCTTGGGGGTGGCGATGATGTTGACGAACGTGCGGACCTCGGTCTCGTACCCGATCCCCCAGCGCATGGCGATCTCCACCTCGCAGCTGCGCTCCACCTCCTGTGGGCGCAGGTGTCCCTTGTCGTCGAGGGACTGGATCGTCTCGGTGAACGTCTCGGTGCCGACGAGGCGCCAGGTATCGGTGACCGAGGCGTCGGCGGCGAGGAAGTCCACGAAGTCGGCCACACCGCCGTCGTGCTTGAAGACCTCCTCAACCGGCCCGTCCGCACCGGGGCTGCCCCGAAGGCGCCGCTCGTCCCGCACGGTGAGCTCGAGGCCGGGTACCAGGAAAGACGTCTGGCGCGCGCGGGTGAGCAGCTCGTCGTAGGAGAACGTGGCCGACGCGGGGAAGATCTGCTGGTCCGCCCAGTAGCGCACGCGGGTCCCGGTGCGGCCACGGGCCACCCGGCCTCCGACGGTCAGCTCGGAATGGTCCGTGAAGGGCGTGAACGGGTTCTCGGGCGAGATGCCCATGCGGTCGTCGAAAAGGCCGGGCTCGCCGCGGTGGAACGACATCCGGTGCGTCTTGCCGCCGCGGTCCACCTCGACGTCCAGTCGAGCGGAGAGGGCGTTGACGACGGATGCGCCGACGCCGTGGAGCCCGCCCGACGCGGCGTACGAGCCACCGCCGAACTTGCCGCCCGCGTGCAGCTTCGTGAACACGACCTCGACGCCGCTCAGGCCGAGCCGGGCGACGTTGTCGATCGGGATGCCCCGACCCGTGTCGCGGACCTCGACGGAGGAGTCGGGATGCAGCACGATATCGATCGCATCGCCGTGGCCCTCCAGTGCCTCGTCGACGGCGTTGTCGATGATCTCCCAGAGGCAGTGCATCAGCCCGCGGGAGTCGGTGGACCCGATGTACATGCCCGGGCGCTTGCGGACGGCCTCCAGCCCCTCGAGGACCGAGAGGTGGCGGGCGGTGTAGCTGGACTCGGGTGAGGTGCTCGACACCCCCTCATGGTAGGCGGGGCGCGCGGCAAAGCCCGGCAGCGCCATGCCTGCGGCGCCCCTCACCCGCCCACGGGGCTGTACGCGGTGAGCGAACCCGGCGCGCGTGAGGGAGTGTTTGTCGCACCCGGGTGGTTACATGTGACTGTGACGACAATGACTGCAGACCAGGTGACCCCCGAACTGACCGCGGCCGACCGGTGCGACGCGTGTGGTGCGCAGGCCTACGTCCGCGTGCTGCTGTCCGCCGGTGAACTCCTCTTCTGCGCCCACCACGCCCGCAAGCACGCGGACGCGCTCGGTGAGGTCGCCACCCACATCCAGGACGAGTCCGACCGCCTCCTCGCGGACAACCGCGCCTGAGCTCAACGCACGGACCCGCACCGGACGCTTCCTACGAGGAGCAGGTCCGATGGGCTCTCGAGGCTCCCGTCGTGGGACTCGACTTCTTGCCGGTCGAGGGACTCGACTTCTCGCCGGTCGAGGGCCGCCTGGTGGAGTCCGCTCCTCACGGCGTGCACCACCTCGCTGCGGAACCGGACGTCCCGCCCCACCTCGTCGGCCCGGCGCCCGGCCAACGT
>JAENWO010000046.1 GCA_016649925.1 Actinomycetales bacterium | reverse complement strand
CCGAACCGGTGCGAACCCGAACCGGTGCGAACCCGAACCGGTGCGAACCCGAACCGGTGCGAACCCGAACCGGTGCGAACCCGAACCGGTGCGAACCCGACCCGGTGGACGGCCGGAGCATCCCGAGCCCGACTGTCGTCCTCGCGCGTGGCACCCCTACGGCCGCCTCGCCACGGGGCCGTCTGACGGCGGCCCCGGCCTCACGCCTGACGGCGGCGGGAGACCTCGTAGAGCGCGATCCCGACGGCGACGCCCGCGTTGAGCGACTCGACGGCGGACGCGATCGGGATGGAGACGATCAGGTCGCACTTCTCCCGCACGAGCCGGCTCAGGCCCTTGCCCTCCGAGCCGCAGACGATGACCAGCGGCTCGGCCGCAAGGTTGAACTCACCGATGGTGTCCGGACCCTCGCCGTCGAGCCCGACGACGAAGCACCCGGCCGCCTTGTAGGTCTCCAGCGCGCGGACCAGGTTCGTGGCCCTCGCCACGGGCACGCGGGCAGCGGCACCCGCCGAGACCTTCCAGGCCGACGCCGTGACGCCGGCCGCCCGGCGCTGCGGGACCACGACGCCGTCGGCCCCGAACGCACCGGCGCTGCGCAGGGCCGCGCCGAGGTTCCGGGGGTCGGTGACGCCGTCGAGCGCGACGATGAGCGGCGTGTGGCCGCTCTCGCTCGCCAGCTCGAGCAGGTCCTCCGGCCGCACGTACGCATACGCCGGCACCTGGAGCGCGACGCCCTGGTGCACTCCGCCGTCGGTGAGCTTGTCGAGCTCCGCCTTGGAGACCTCGAGCAGCGGCAGCGCACGGTCGGTGACCGCGCGCAGGATCTCGCGGGTCCGCTCGTCGGACTCGATCCGGCTGGACAGGTAGACCGTGGTCACCGGGATGTCGGCGCGCAGCGCCTCGACCACCGAGTTGCGACCGCCGATCACCTCGAACGATTTCTCCTTGGACCGGATCGGCGCCCGCTTGCGCGCCGGGCCGTCCTCACGCCGGTCCGATGCGGCCTTGCGCTTGGCGGCAGGGTGGTACGGCCTCTCCTCGGCCTTCGGCGTCGGTCCGCGGCCCTCAAGACCCTGACGGCGCTGGCCACCCGATCCGACGGTGGGACCCTTCTTCGACCCGGCCTTGCGCACGGCGCCCTTACGACGGGAGTTACCGGGCATCGCTGCCACCCTTCACAGTCCACCGGGCACCGCCCGGTGAGTCCTCGACGACGATGCCCGCCGCCGTCAGTCGATCCCGGAGCGCGTCCGCGCGTCCCCAGTCCTTGGCCGAACGCGCCTCGACGCGTTCGTCGAGCAGCGCCTGCACGAGCGTGTCGAGCGCCAGCTCGGCGCCGGCGTCGCCGGAGCCCCCGCCCGCCCACGGCTCGGCCAGCGGGTCCAGCCCCAGCACGTCGAGCATCGTCCGCACCTGGAGCTGGGCCTCGCGGACCTCGCCGGGAGACGCGGCGCTGAGGGCGGTGTTTCCCGAGCGGACCCTCTCGTGCACGACGGCGAGGGCGGCGGACACGTTGAGGTCCTCCTCCATCGCCGCGACGAACCTTGCCGGCAGCTGCGCGGCGGCGATCTCCTCGGCTGGCACCTCCCCCACGAGCTCGACGGCGCGCTGAACGAAGCCGCTGATCCGCTCCCATGCGGCGCCCGACTCCAGCAGGGTCGTCTCGCTGAACTCGAGCGTGGAGCGGTAGTGGACGGCACCGAGGGCGTAGCGCAGCACCACCGGCGTCGCGCGCTCCAGCACGGCGTCCACGGCGAGGGAGTTGCCGAGCGACTTGCTCATCTTCTCCCCACCTACCGTCACCCAGGCGTTGTGCATCCACAGGTTCGCGAAGCCCCAGCCGGCGGCGCGCGACTGCGCCTGCTCGTTCTCGTGGTGCGGGAAGCGCAGGTCGATGCCGCCGCCGTGGATGTCGAACTCCTCGCCGAGGTAGCGGTGCGCCATCGCGGAGCACTCGAGGTGCCAGCCCGGCCGGCCGCGACCGAACGGTGCGGGCCAGCTCGCCGTCTCCGGCTCGCCGTCCTTAACCGACTTCCACAGCGCGAAGTCACGGGGCGCGCGCTTGTCCGACGCCTCCTCCTCCACCGTGGACATGTTCTCGGGCCGCTGCCGGGTGAGGGCGCCGTACTCGGGGAACGAGCGGACGTCGAAGTACACGTTCGAGCCCTCGCCGGCGTACGCGTGCCCACGCTCGACCAGCCGCTCGATCAGCTCGATCATCTCGGTCACGTGACCGGTGGCGCGCGGCTCGTACGTGGGCGGCAGGACACCGAGGGCGTCGTAAGCGCGCGTGAACTCCCGCTCGAACCGGTGGGCCCAGGCCCACCAGGGTGTGCCGGCCGCGGCGGACTTGGCGAGAATCTTGTCGTCGATGTCGGTCACGTTGCGGATGAGCGTGACCTCGAGCCCGGCGCGGAGCAGCCAGCGGTTGAGCACGTCGAACGCAATCGCGGACCGGAGGTGACCGATGTGCGGCGCGCCCTGCACGGTGGCGCCGCAGAGGTAGATGCCGACCCGCCCCGGGGTGCGGGGGACGAAGTCGCGCACCTCACGGGTGGCGGAGTCATGCAGGCGCAGGGTCACCTGGCGAGTTTAGCGGCGCCTCGACCCGCGGCGGGCGCGCGCCGGCGCGGAGCGTTTGGGGGCGGGCACCCGGACCCCGCGACAACCCGCGCGGGTGGGGGTTTTCCGGAACGGGGCGCGATGGGTGGCTATCCGTGCGCGTGCACGTTGGTGGGGTGCACACGCACGATGACACGCTCGTGGTCGGTGCCGTCGTCGCCGGTGTAGCGCTCGCCGCCCGTGTACTTCCGGTTGAGCGCTTGGATAAGGGCGCCCGTCGGGTCGTCCTCGAGGGTCACCGACCCGCGGATCTCGAGATACGTGTACGGGGAGTCGGCCGGGTAGATGAGCACCGACGCCCGCGGGTCCCGCTCGAGGTTGACCGCCTTGCGCCGGCCGCGGATGGTGGAGATGAGGACATCATCGTGGTCGCGGGCCACCCACACCACCGAGAGCTGGGGCTGGCCGTCCGGCTGGATGGTGGCGACAGTGGCGAACTCAGGGGCATCGAGGAGGCGCTTGGCTTCGTCCGAGAGCGAGGTCATGGTGGGACGCTACCGCGAGAGCCTCAGATGCGGGGAAAGCGTCCACCCGAAGGCACACCGACTCGGATCTGGTCGCCGTCACGAGCGCCGCGGCCGACCCGGCTGGTATCGCCCGACGTCGGACCGCGGGTGCAGGGTAGGGGGGTGAGAGCCGAGACCGCCGTGCGGGCGAACCTGCCGTTCCGTCCTCCGCTGGACGTCGGCGCCCTCCTCGCCTACCTCCGCGCCCGGCTGGTGCTGGGCGTCGAGGAAATCGTGGACGGCACCTACCGCCGCACCCTCGACCTGGAGCACGGACCCGCTGTCTTGTCCCTCTCGGCGCCCGACGGCGGAGCTCACCTTCTCGCGGACCTCACCCTGAGCGACGTACGGGACGCCGACGCAGCCGTGGCCACCGCGCGGCGCATCGCGAACCTGGACATCGACCCGGCCGCGGTCGTTGCGGGCCTCGGCCCTCACCCCTGGTTGGGGCCGCTCGTGCGGATGCGCCCCGGACTGCGCGCACCCGGCCAGGCGGGTGGGTTCGAGGTGGTGGTGCGCGCGGTCCTCGGCCAGCAGGTCTCCCTCACCGCCGCCTGCACGCACACCTCCCGCCTCACCGCCAGCATCGGCACGGCGCTGCCGACGCCGGACGGCGGCCTGACGCACCTGTTCCCGACGGCGGCGCAGCTAGTCCACGTGCGCGAGGACGACGGCGAGACGCTCGCGATGCCGGCCGGTCGCCGTCGGGCCCTCATCGGCGTGGCGCGCGCCGTCCTGGGCGGGCTGGACCTCGACGGCGGGCTCGAGCCGGACGAGGTCGAGCGGCGCCTCCTCAGACTCCCGGGGATCGGCCCGTGGACCGCGCAGTACGTGCGGATGCGGGCGCTTGCCGACCCGGATGCGTTCTGCGGCACGGACCTCGTCCTGCGCCGCACCGCCGAGAGGCTCGGCGGCGGACCGCTCGACCCCAGCGGCCGGGAGTTCGCACCCTGGCGCACGTACGCCGCCCACCACCTGTGGCGGCACGCCCAGCTGGAGGTACCACTCTGATGTTCCGGCACGACCTCGACTCCCCCGTGGGCCGGTTGATCCTGCTCGCCGACGACACCGGCCTGGCCGCCGTCCTCTACCCGGGCCATCGCGGCGACGCCCTCACAGGCGATGCTCGTATCGATCCGGCGCCCTTCGCCGACGTGGTTGCCCAGCTCGAGGAGTACTTCGCCGGCGGCCGGCGGGAGTTCACGGTCCCGATCGCACCGCGCGGCAGTGCCTTCCAGCTCGCCGCCTGGTCCGAGCTCCGGCGCATCCCCTACGGCGAGACGCGGTCGTACGGTGCCGTCGCGGCCGCCGTCGGTGCACCGGGCGCGGCCAGGGCCGTCGGGCACGCGAACAACCGCAACCCGATCTCGATCATCGTGCCGTGCCACCGGGTGATCGGCTCCACCGGATCGTTGATCGGCTACGGCGGAGGGCTGGCGGCGAAGCAGTTCCTGCTGGCTCTCGAGTCGCGGGACCGCGCCCTGTTCTGACCCCGAACACCGCCTGTGGTGAGGGCTTTCCACCCGATCCTCGACCAGCCGCACGCGCGCGTGGACCAGCTCGCCGGACGCGGGGCGACGTTCGCGCAGGTGGTGCACGCTTCCGAGCCGCTGCTGCACCCCGTCGAGATGGGACACCGGATCGGCTTCGGGCTCACGTTCGGCAAGCTCTGGGCCGAGACCCATCCCGGGGGACGGCGCGTGCTCCTCGTCCCCTGCGGCAAGGGCGGAATCGGGTTCCAGCCGGCGAGCGGGCACACCTGGAACCGGCACGACACCCGGACGCCGGTCAACCTCTACCGGTTCGCCGTGGCCCAGATCGAGGCGGCCCTGGCGACCGGCGCAAACAACCGGGTGGTCGGCTTCCTGTGGCACCAGGGCGAGACCGACACCGAGCCCGGTGCCCGCGACCTCTTGCACCGAACGGCTCGACGACCTGATCGGAGACCTCCGCGGACGGCCTTCGTGCCCGGGCCGTTCGGCTGCTACAACTCCGAGGTGGACACGATCCACTACAACGCCGTCGGGCAGCGCGAGCTCGGCCGGCGGTACTTCGCGGCGGCGCAGCGGCTGCTCACTGGCTGCTCACCGGCTGACGACGGGGCCCACCGACCCCGCGAAACCGTGACCAGACCGTGCCCTTGTGCACCCTTGACAGCGGAGGACAGGCCCAGCATCGTTGGGGTCGACGGTCGCCGGCGATCGTGTTCGGCGCGGCCGGCCGGAGAGCACAGGAGGAACACCATGAGATCGACCAGATCACAGATCCGCGCACTCGGCGTGGGAGTCGCGGGCGTTGCCCTCGTCCTCGCCGGGTGCAGTGGAGCCGGGGACGGCGGGGACGGCGGGGACGGCGGGGACGGCGGGGGTGGCGGGGATGGTGAGCTGAGCGGCACCGTCAGCGTCGTCGGCTCGTGGAGCGGCACCGAACAGGACTCCTTCCTCGCGATGGTGGCCCCCTGGGAGGAGGAGACCGGCGTGACGGTGGAGTACACCGGCTCCCGCGACCTGCAGACACAGCTGACGACCGGCATCGCCTCGGGCAACCTGCCCGACGTCGCCGGCATCCCCGGACCCGGGCTCATGAAGGAGTGGTACGACCAGGGCGCACTGCAGCCCCTGGACTTCGTCGACCTCGACGCGTACTCCTCTGCGACTCCCGCGGGCTTCGCCGAACTCGGTACCGCCGAGGACGGCACGCTCATCGGGGTCTTCACCAAGGCAGCGGTCAAGGGCCTGATCTTCTACAACACCGCCGCGTGGACCGCCGAGGAGCCTCCGGCCACCTGGGACGACCTCACGGCGGCTGCGGAGGGCGCGGCCACGGGCGAGACCGCGACGTGGTGCATCGGCCTGGAGTCCGGCGCAGCCTCGGGCTGGCCCGGCACCGACTGGATCGAGGACATCGTCCTGCGCCAGGCCGGCCCCGACGTCTACGACGCCTGGGTCGCAGGCGAGCAGGCGTGGACCTCGCCCGAGATCCGGGCGGCATTCGAGACCTTCGGCGCGGCGCTGGACGCCTCCTACGGCGGTCCGGACTACATCGTCAACACGAACTTCGGCCGGGCCGCGAACCCGATGTTCGAGGACCCGCCCGGGTGCCTCCTGCATCACCAGGCATCCTTCATCACCGACTTCTTCGCGAACGAGGCCGGTGTCACCCCGGAGCAGTACGACTTCTTCCCATTCCCGGACATCGACCCCTCATTCGGTGGGAGCGTCACCGGTGGCGGCGACCTGGTCGGCATGTTCAACGACACCCCGGAGGCGCAGTCACTCATCGAGTATCTGCTCACCCCCGAGGCACAGCAGATCTGGGTCGAGCGCGGCGGGTTCATCTCTGCCAACGACGGCGTCCCGCTGGACGCCTACCCGGACGAGGCATCCCGGAAGTCCGCCGAGATCCTCCAGGAGGCCGAGACGTTCCGCTTCGACGGATCGGACCAGTTCCCCGGCGCCCTGAACGACGCCTTCTTCCAGGCGATCGTCGCCTTCGCCCAGAACCAGGGTGACCTGGACTCGATCCTGGCGAATCTCGACACCGTCCAGTCCGACGCCTACAGCGGATGAGTCGAGATCGGGGCCGCGGTGCATCCGCGGCCCCGGCACCAGGGTACAAAGGAGTCGAAGGTGCTCGCTGATCTTCTCGGCAACCGTGTCGCGCTCGCACTCGTCGTCGTTCTCGTCGTGCCGGCCGCACTGGCGGGGTACATCCTGGCGGTCGAGGCCGTCGTGGGGCGTCTGCCCAGACGCATCGCCGGCGGCGTCCGGCCGTGGCTGTGGGTGACGCCGGCCCTGATCTTCCTCGGGGTCTTCCTCGTCTACCCAGCCATCGCGACCGTGATCCGCAGCTTCCAGAACCGCCGGGGTGATGCCTTCGTCGGTCTGGAGAACTACGCGTGGTTCTTCACCCGCAACGACACGCTGGTGGCATTGCGCAACAACATCCTGTGGGCGATCCTGCTGCCCGTCCTCGTCGTCGGCCTGGGCCTGCTCGTCGCGGTGCTCGTGGACCGCGTGAGGTACGAGGTGGTAGTCAAGTCCGTGGTGTTCCTGCCGATGGCGATCAGCTTCGTCGCGGCCGGGGTGATCTGGCGCCTGATGTACGAGCTCAACCCCACGGTCGGGACCCTCAACGCCGTGATCACCGGCGTCGGCGGGCCCCGGGTCGCGTGGCTGAGCACCGCGCCGTGGAACAACGTCATGCTGATCATCGTCGGCGTGTGGATGCTCACCGGGCTCGCCATGGTCATCCTCTCGGCGGGCCTCAAGGGCATCAGCCCGGAGCTGCTCGAGGCCTCCCGGATCGACGGCGCGAACGAGCGGCAGGTGTTCCGGTTCGTCATCCTGCCCCTGCTCGCCCCGACGATCGCCGTGGTCGCCACGACCGTGGTGATCTTCGCGCTGAAGACCTTCGACATCGTCTACGTCATGACCAACGGGAACTTCGGCACGGAGGTGATCGCCAATGCGATGTACGGCGAGCTGTTCACGGCCGGGCAGCAGGGCCGCGCGGCGACGCTCGCGGTCATCCTGCTGGTCGCCACCGTGCCCGTGATGATGCTCAACGTCAAGCGGTTCCGGCAGCAGGAGGAACGTCGATGAGCCAGGTCACGGTCCCGGTCTCCACCGACCTACCCGCTTCGACGGGAGAGCCGCGCCGCGGCTCCCGGCGCCGGCGGCGGGCCCCGCTGCACATCGTCCTCGCGCTCATCACGATCGCCTGGGCGTTGCCGGCGATCGGCCTGTTCGTGGCGTCGTTCCGGACCGCACAGGCGACCAACTCCAGCGGCTGGTGGACGGCGTTCATCCCGCCGTGGGAGTTCACGTTCAGCAACTACGAGTACGTGCTCACCCGCGGCGGCTTCTGGGACTCCTTCCTGAACAGCTTCTTCATCACGATCCCCGCCACGGTGCTCGTCGTCATGATCTCCTCCTTCGCCGCGTACGCGTTCGCCTGGATGCACTTCCCGGGACGCGACGCGCTCTTCCTCCTCGTCGTCGGCCTGCTGGTGGTGCCGCTCCAGGTCACGCTCATCCCTGTGCTCAGCCTGTTCCGTGACGCCTCGATCGGCGGGTACGAGCTCAACGGCACGATCCTGGCCGTCTGGCTGGCGCACACCGGCTATGGCCTGCCGTTCGCGGTGTTCCTGCTGCGCAACTACATCGGCGGCCTGCCGCGGGAGCTGTTCGAGGCCGCCGAGATCGACGGCGCCGGGCACGCGACGATCTTCTTCCGGCTCGTCCTGCCGATGAGCGTGCCGGTGATCGCGTCGCTGGTGATCTTCCAGTTCCTGTGGGTCTGGAACGACCTGCTCGTCGCCCTGGTCTATCTCGGACCCGTCCCGGCGAACCATCCCCTCTCGGTGACGTTGGCGAACCTGACGACGAACTTCGGTGGGAACTGGCAGTTCGTCACGGCGGCTGCGTTCGTCTCGATGGTCATCCCGATCATCGTGTTCTTCGCGCTGCAGCGGTACTTCGTCCGCGGCATCACGGGCGGGGCGGTCAAGGGCTGAGCCGGGTGGCCGTGCGCACGACGCTCACCTGACCAGCAGCTCCGCGGCGCCTCAGTCCGTCGGGATGACCAATGCCGTGGCGATCGCGGCCAGGCCCTCACCGCGGCCGGTGAACCCGAGAGCGTCGGTGGTCGTCGCGCTGACGGACACCGGCGCGCCGACGGCACCCGAGAGGGCAGCCTCCGCCTCGGCCCGGCGCGGTGCGAGCTTCGGCCGGTTGCCGATGACCTGGACGGCGACGTTGCCGATCTCGAACCCGGCGGCCCGCACGCGCGCCGCCGCCTCGCCGAGCAGGCGGATCCCGGAAGCTCCGGCCCAGCCCGGGTCGCTCGTGCCGAAGTTGGACCCGAGGTCCCCCAGCCCGGCGGCGCTGAACAGGGCGTCGGCGACGGCATGGGCGGCGACGTCGCCGTCGGAGTGACCCTCCAGAGCCGGCTCGTCGGGGAACTGCAGGCCGGCGAGCGCGAGTCCGGTGCGGCCGTCCGTGGCGAACGCGTGCACGTCCACGCCGAGGCCCGTGCGGGGGAGGCCCGTGCGGGGGAGGCCCGTGCGGGGGAGGCCCGTGCGGGGGAGGCCCGTGCGGGGGAGGCCCGTGCGGGGGAGGCTCATCGGCTCTCCTCCAGCAGCAGCGCGGCGATCGCCAGGTCACGCGCGGTGGTGATCTTCATGGCGCAGTCCTCACCCTCGATGACATGGACCACGGTACCGGCGGACTCGACCAGAGCGGCGTCATCGCTGGCCGCGGACTCCTCCGAGCGCGCGCGGTGCGCTCCGGCCGTGTGCGCGGCCACGAGCACGGCCGTCCGGAAGGCCTGAGGCGTCTGGATCGCGCGCAGCCGTGAGCGCCGCAGGGTGGCGAGCGCACGTGGCACGGCGGAGCCGTCGACCTCCTTGATGGTGTCGACGACCGGTATCCCCGGGACGACGGCGTCGAAGCCCGCCTCGATCGCGGCGACCAGGCGGCCGATGAGGTCGACGGATGCCAGCGGTCGGGCGGCGTCATGCACGAGGACCACGTCGTCGACGTCGGCGAGCGCAGCGAGCCCGGCCGCGACCGACGCCTGTCGCGTCGCTCCGCCGTCGACCACCGTGAAGGGGATCGTGCAGAACGGCGCAACGGCGTCGAAGACCCGCTCGGCGAAGCCGGGCGGGCACATGATGACGAGCGCACGCACCAACCCGGACTCGGCCAACCGGCGCGCGGCGTGCGCGACCAGAGGGACGCCGTCGAGCTCGACGAGCGCCTTGGGCAGCGCCGAGCCGAGCCGTGATCCGGAACCGGCAGCCGTGAGGATCGCGCCGGTGCTCACCTGCGGCCCCGTCCGCGGGTCAGGAGGCGAGGACCTCGTCGAGGATGGCCTCGGCCTTCTCCTCCTCGGTGTGCTCCGCCAGGGCGAGCTCGGAGACGAGGATCTGGCGCGCGCGGGAGAGCATGCGCTTCTCACCGGCCGAGAGACCACGGTCCTGGTCCCGACGTGACAGGTCCCGCACCACCTCGGCCACCTTGATGACATCGCCCGAGGCGATCTTCTCGACGTTCGCCTTGTACCGGCGGGACCAGTTGGTCGGCTCCTCGGTGTAGGGCGCGCGCAGCACCTCGAAGACCTTCTCGAGTCCCTCGCGGCCGACGACGTCGCGGACTCCGACGAGGTCGATGTTCTCGGCAGGCACCTCGATGGTCAGGTCACCCTGTGCCACCTTGAGCCGGAGGTAGAGCTTTTCCTCGCCTCGGATGAATTTCTTGGAGATATCCTCGATGAGGGCCGCACCGTGATGCGGGTAGACGACGGTCTCGCCGACTGTGAAGGTCATGTGCTCGCACTCCCCTTTCGCAAGTGCTGAGTTTACCACGGGAGATCGGCAGAAAATCGCGGTCGTCGAGCGTTTGCGCAGGTCATGGGCACAGGTGCGGCGGCCCCGGGAGTCAGGCCGCCCCGGTGCCGCCGCGCGGGCCGATCCCGAGCTGTGATGACGGCGGGACACGCTCATCAGGCACTACGCTTCGGTGCAGATCCGTGCCCGCGCTGGGCGCCACGAAAGGAGAGTCCCGTGGCTCGTATCCCCCGACGTCCCCTGGCCGCCCTGGTCATCGCCGCCGCGGCCCTGAGCGCCGCCGCGTGCGCCCCGATCACGACGCAGATACCGTACACGGCGAGCGACGGTGTGCGCGTGGAGCTCGGTGACCAGCTCACGGCCGTGAACCTCATGGTCCTCACCACCGGGGAGGGCGCCGAGGGCGTCCTGCTCGGCGGGGTGACGAACCACACCGCCGACGACACCACCGTCGACTTCATTTTCGAGGGCTCTAGCGGCGCGTTGCCCGTGGACGTGAGCGCGAACTCGACCACCCTGTTCGGGCCTGACCACGAGTCGGTGAGCATCGCCTCCGTGGCTGCTCCTCCGGGGGCGATCCTCGACGTCCAGATCTCCTCACCCGAGTCGGGCTCGGTGACGGTGGGCGTCCCAGTCCTGGACGGCACCCTTGCGCCCTACGACGAGTACCTGCCCTGAGCTGAGCGCCGCACCGCACTTCCGCGCCGCACCGCCGGCCCTTCTCGACCGCGCTACTCGGTTCTCGACCGCGCTACTCGACGAACTT
>JAENWO010000085.1 GCA_016649925.1 Actinomycetales bacterium | reverse complement strand
TGTTCAGGCGGCGTCATCAAGCAGACAGAGCAAGACCCCTCAGTACGGAAAGTGGGAAGCACGATGTACCAGCTCAACGCCAGGCCCCGAGTGGCCTTCGTCGCGACAGCGACGGCCAGCGCACTGCTCCTCGCCGCCTGCTCCGGCGGCGGTGGTGACGGCAGTGACGGCGCCCCAGCCGGGGACGCCATCACGCAGGAAGAGATCGACGCGGCCATGTCCACCGAGACTGACCTCACGTTCTGGACGTGGGTGCCCGACATCCAGAACGAGGTGGACCTCTTCGAGGCGGAGTACCCCGCCATGAACGTGGAGGTGGTCAACGTGGGCCAGGGCGCCTCGCACTACCAGAAGCTGCGCACCGCGCTGGAGTCCGGAACGGGCGCTCCCGACGTCGTCCAGATCGAGTTCCAGCACCTGCCCTCCTTCCGGCTCGGGGAGCACCTGCTTGACCTCGCCCCCTACGGCGCCGCCGACATCTCCGGCGACTACGCGGAGTGGATCTGGTCGCAGGTCTCCGACGGCGAGGCGGTCTACGGCGTCCCCCAGGACGTCGGGCCGATGGGCACGCTCTACCGCGAGGACCTGCTCATGGCCGCCGGCATCGAGCCGCCGACGACGTGGGACGAGTTCGCCGAGGCGGCGCGCACGTTCCGTGCGCAGAACCCCGACCAGTACCTGGTGAACCTCCCCGGCAACGACGCCGGCCAGTTCGTCGGTCTGCTGTGGCAGGCCGGCGCCCGACCGTTCGGCTACGACGGGGCGGAGGCCGTCTCGATCGACCTGCAGTCGCCGGAGGTGATGCAGGTGGTCAACTATTGGAACACCCTCATCTCCGAGGACGTCGTCTCCGTCGACCCGGACTTCACCGACCAGTGGTACCAGGGCCTGGCCAGCGGCAAGTACGCATCCTGGCACACCGCGGCCTGGGGCCCGGTGTTCCTCCAGGGAACTGCCGGCGACACCTCCGGCCTGTGGCGAGCGGGCCCGCTGCCGCAGTGGGACGAGGAAGCAGCCGGCAACTGGGGAGGCTCCACGGACGCCGTGCTGACGACGACTCAGAACCCGATCGCCGCCGCTGCGCTGGCCCTGTGGATCAACACCGAACCCGAGCCCGCGCTGATGTTCGCGACCGAGCAGTTCCTCTTCCCGGCGTCGAACGAGATCCTCAACGATCCGGAGTTCATCGACCAGGAGTCCGAGTTCTACGGCGGGCAGACCGTGAACCAGGAGTTCGCCGCCATCTCGGAGACGGTCAGCCCGGACTTCCAGTGGCTGCCGTTCATGGACTACGCCTACTCGGCGTTCGGGGAGACGCTCGGCAAGGCGATCGCCGACCGCACCGACCTGGCTACCGCCGTCGTGGCGTGGGAGGAAGCGTTGACCACCTACGCCGTCGACCAGGGCTTCACGGTCGAGTAGCCGGTCCCGGGCGGGCCGGCGTCCGCGCCGGCCCGCCCACCATCGATGCGGAGGTGAACAGCGATGTCCACGCACACCGCGGCGCCGGCCGCGCTCACGGACGAGGCGCCGGCCCGCCGTCCCCACGGCAGCCTTCGGCGGCGACAGGTGATCGCCGCCTACTGCTTCGTCGCCCCGTTCTTTCTGGTCTTCCTGGCGATGATCGTGGTGCCGCTGTTCTACTCCGGCTACCTCTCCCTGTTCCGGGAGCAGCTGGTGGGCGGCACCGTGTTCGTCGGCATGGCCAACTACGTCCGGGCGATCGGCGACCCGAGCTTCATCGGCGGCGTCCTCCGGATGGCCAGGTTCCTGCTCATCCAGGTGCCGATCATGCTGGGCCTGGCCCTCGTGTTCGCGCTAGCCCTGGACAGCGGCCGGTTGCGCCTGCAGCGCTTCATCCGGCTCGGCATCTTCATCCCCTACGCGGTGCCCGGGGTCATCGCGGCGCTGATGTGGGGATACCTCTACGGCCCCGACTTCGGCCCGTTCGCGCAGGTGGCGAGGGCGCTGGGGCTGCCCCGGCCGCCCTTCCTGTCCAACGACTGGATGCTCGGCTCGATCATGAACATCGTGACGTGGGGGTTCGTCGGCTACAACATGATCATCCTCTACGCGGCGCTGCGGTCCGTCCCGACGGAGCTCTACGAGGCGGCCCGCGTCGACGGCGCGGGTGAGCTGCGCGTCGCCTGGTCGATCAAGATCCCCGCGGTGCGGCCGGCCCTGCTGCTCACCACGATCTTCTCCGTCATCGGCACGTTCCAGCTGTTCAACGAGCCGAACCTGCTGCGCAACCTCGCGCCCAACGTGATCGGCGTCGGCTACACACCGAACCTCTACGCCTACAACCTCGCGTTCATCAACCAGGAGATCAACTACGCCGCGGCGATCGCCTTCCTGCTCGGCTTCGTCATCATGGTCGTCTCCTACGTCGTGCAGCTCAGCGCGCAGCGAAGGGAGCGTCGGTCATGACCTCCCGGCCACTGGCCGCCGAGCCTGCCGCCCGCACCCGCGTCGAGGCACCGGACGCGCCACGGCGGCGCCGGTCGGTCTCCGGCCGCCCCAACGTGATCCTCACCATCGCGCTGCTCGCCTGCGTGGCGTACTTCCTCCTGCCGCTGGTCTGGCTCGTCGTCGCCTCGACCAAGTCCAATGCCGACCTGTTCTCCACGTTCGGCCTGTGGTTCGCGGACGACGTCAACCTGGTGGAGAACCTGCGGGACGTGTTCACCTTCCAGAACGGCATCTTCGCCGCCTGGCTGCGCAACACGGTCGCCTACGCGGTGATCAGCGCCGTCGGTGCGGCCGGCCTCGCCACCGCCGCCGGGTACGCGTTCGCGAAGCTCCACTTCCCGGGCGGGAACCTGCTGTTCTCCATCATCCTGGGAGCGATCATGGTGCCGACGACGGCGCTGGCGATCCCGACCTACCTGCTGTTCTCCAAGGTGGAGCTGACGGACACGCCCCTGGCGGTCATCCTGCCATCGCTCGTCAGCCCGTTCGGGGTCTACCTGATGCGGGTCTACGCCGACGGCGCGGTCCCCGACTCCCTGCTCGAGGCGGCCCGGGTCGACGGCGCGAGCGAGCTGCGCATCTTCACCAGCGTCGTGCTCCGCCTCCTCGCACCCGGTTTCGTCACGGTGCTGCTGTTCGCGCTCGTGGCCACCTGGAACAACTACTTCCTGCCGCTGATCATGCTCAACAGCCCCGAGTACTTCCCGCTGACGGTGGGTCTGGCGCAGTGGCAGGCGACGTCGGCGGCCGGGTCCGGCTCCCAGGCCCTGTTCTCCATGGTCATCACCGGGTCGCTGGTGTCCGTCATCCCGCTCGTGGTCGCGTTCCTCTTCCTGCAGCGGTACTGGCAGTCGGGGTTGGCCACCGGCGGCGTGAAGCAGTGACCACATCCTCGTCATCGCGAAAGGAACCCCGCCCCATGCTTGTCCTCCCCAAGCCCGTGCTCTTCGGAGCCGCCTATTACCACGAGTACCAGCCCACCCCGCGACTCGACGCGGACCTCGACCTGATGGCCGAGGCCCATTTCACGGTCATCAGGGTGGGGGAGTCCACGTGGTCCACGTGGGAGCCCGAGGACGGGGTGCTGGACCTCGAGTGGCTGGCGCCCGTGCTCGACGGCGCACACGAGCGGGGCATCAGCGCGATCGTCGGCACGCCGACGTACGCGGTGCCGCCCTGGTTGGCGCGCAAGTACCCGGAGGTCGCGGGGGAGCGGGGAACCGGGCGGCGGATCCCCTGGGGAGCCCGGCAGGAGGTCGACTTCACCCATCCCGCGTTCCGCTTCCACGCCGAGCGGGTCATCCGCGCCGTCGTCGGCCGCTACGCCGACCACCCGGCGGTCATCGGCTTCCAGGTGGACAACGAGCCGGGGCTGGAGCTGCTGCACAACCGCGGCGTCTTCGAGGCCTTCGTCGACCACCTGCGGCACAGGTACGGCGACGTGGAGACCCTCAACACCGCGTGGGGGCTGACCTACTGGTCGCACCGCCTGTCCACGTGGAGCGACCTGTGGACGCCCGACGGCAATGCTCAGCCCCAGTACGACCTGGCGTGGCGCCGGTTCCAGGCGCAGCTGACCACCGAGTTCATCGCCTGGCAGGCGGGCATCGTGCGCGAGCTGGCCCGGCCGGACCAGTTCGTCACCACCTGCATCGCCTACGCGCGCCCCGCCGTCGACGATCGCGCGCTGACCGCCGGACTGGACGTCACCGCCGGCAACCCGTACTACGCGATGCAGGACGCGCTGGCGGTGCCGGCCGCGACGCAGGCGCCCCAGGGGTGGACGACGTCGGGCACGTGGAGCATCTTCTGCAGCGCCGACCGGATGTACTCCTCACGGCAGGAGCCGTTCCTGGTGACCGAGACGAACGCCGGCTCCATCGGCGGCTCGGCGATGAACTTCCCCGCCTTCGACGGCCAGTGGCGCCAGGTGGCGTGGGCGATGGTCGCGCGGGGTGCCCGGATGATCGAGTACTGGCACTGGCACACGCTGCACTACGGCGCCGAGACGTACTGGGGGGGCGTGCTCCCGCACGACCAGGTGCCCGGCCGGGTGTACGAGGAGCTCGCTGCGCTCGGCGCGGAGCTCGCGAAGGCGGGTGACGCCGTCGTCGGCATCGAGCCGGACGCCCAGGTGGGCATGCTCTACTCCAACGCCTCGAAGTGGGGGCTTGCGTTCCAGCCGGCCCTGTCCGACGGCGCCGCCGGAGACGTGCGTTCCTATGAGCACGTGTTCGAGGCGTTCTACCGCGGCGCCTTCGCGGCCGGGGCGCAGGTCCGGATCCTGCACGACACGCAGATCGTCGACGGCGGTGCCGAGCTGGCCGACCCGGTCGAGGTGGCCGGGCAGCTTCCCGTGCTCCTCGTGCCCGCCCTGTACATCGCCTCTGACGCGCTCCTGGACTGGCTGCGCCGGTACGCCGACGCCGGTGGGCACCTCGTGCTCGGCCCCCGGACCGCCTATGGGGACGAGGAGGGCCGGGCCCGGCTGGAGGTCAAGCCCGCCCTGCTCGCCGCCGCCGCCGGGGTCCGCTACCAGGAGTTCGCGAACTTGAGCACCCCGCTCGTGGTCCGCGCGTCCGGGTCGGCGCTGCGGCTGCCGGCGGGCGCCCGGGCGACGGCGTGGGTGGACAGCCTCGTCCCCGACGGCGCCGAGGTGCTCGCCGAGTACGAGCATCCCCACTTCGGCTCCTGGCCTGCGGTGGTCAGCGCGGCGAGCGGTCAGGGCCGGATCACGACCGTCGGGACGGTGCCCGACGAGGCGTTCGCCCGGGCGCTGCTGGAGTGGCTCGCACCGGCGGAGGACGACGGATGGCGCACGTCGCCGGCAGCCTCGGTGACGGTCTCGTCGGCCACCACCGGGCAGGGACGCCGGCTCCGGTTCGTGCACAACTGGTCCTGGGACCCGGTGACCCTGGCGTCGCCGGCCGCGGTGCGCGACGTCTTGGCGGGCTCCGCGATCGTGGCCGGCGGGGACCTGGCGCTCGGCCCGTGGGACGTGCGCGTCCTGGTCGAGGAGTGAGCACGTCATGAGCACGGCGCAGCGGTCGCGGTTCGGGATCGTCGGCGGCGGTTGGCGCACCGAGTTCTTCCTGCGCCTGGCGAAGCAGGCGCCCGAACAGCTCTCGGTCTCCGGGGTCGTGACGAGGCGACCGGAGCGTGGAGAGGAGCTCCGCGCGACGTGGCGGGTGCCGTTCTTCGCCTCGGCCGCCGAGCTGCTGGCAGCCGAGCGACCGGACTTCGTGATCGTCGCGGTGCCGTGGGCGGTGTCGCCCGACATCATCCGTGAGCTGGTGCGCCTGGACGTGCCGGTGCTCGCCGAGACCCCGCCGGCCAGTGACCTGGACGGTCTTCGCGCCCTGTGGGCGGACGTCGGGGCCAGCGGGCTGGTGCAGGTCGCGGAGCAGTACCTGCGCATGCCGGCCCACGCGGCGCGCTGGGCGCTGGTGCGGGAGGGGGTGATCGGGGAGCCGACCTCCGTGCAGGTCTCCTCCACGCACCTGTACCACGCGGTCTCGATGATCCGGCACCTGCTCGGGATCGGGTTCGAGCGGGCCCGGGTCGACGCACGGTCGTTCGTCAGCCCGCTCGCCGATCCGCTCACGTTCGACGGCTGGACCGGTGACGCGACCCCGCAGGACCGCGCGACCACCCTTGCCACGATCGACTTCGACGGCCGGATGGGGCTCTACGACTTCACCCAGAACCAGTGGTTCAACCCCCTGCGGGCCCGTCGCATCGTGGTGCGGGGGTCACTCGGTGAGGTGGTCGACGACAAGGTGGTGCGCCTCCTCGACCCGCGCACGCCGGTGGAGTCGCAGCTGATGCGGCGCCAGACCGGCATCGACCTCAACCTCGAGGGCTTCGACCTGGACCACATCAGCCTCGACGGGCGGGTGCTCTGGCGAAACGACTTCCTCGGCGCCCGGTTCTCCGAGGACGACCTCGCCGTGGCTGCGCTGCTCGCCGGGATGAGCGCGTGGTGCCGTGGCGAGGGACCGGAGCCATACCCGCTCGCGGAGGGCTGCCAGGACCACCTGATCGCTCTCGCGATCGAGGAGTCGGCGCGGCGCGGCGAGTCGGTCAAGACCACGGAGGAGGCCTGGGCGTCCCGGTCCGGCGCACCCGGCTGACGCGGACCGGCGGCCCGAGACCGGCGGCCCGAGACCGCCGGCCCGAGGCCGCCGGCCCGAGGACCATCGCCCCACGGTGGTGTGCGCCCGCCGACGCGCTCGGTCACTGCGCGGTGTACCCGCCGTCGATCACGAGCTCGGCACCCGTCACGAACTTCGACTCGTCGGAGGCCAGGTACAGCACGCCGTAAGCGATGTCGTCCGGCTCGCCGACGTGCCCGATGGGGTGCATCGCGTCCAGGACCTTGCGTCCCTCCGCGACGTCCCCCACGGAGGCCAGGTAGTTCTCCACCATGGGCGTCCAGATGTACCCGGGGTGGATCGAGTTCACTCGGATCCCGAGCCCGTTCGTGCCGCAGTACAGGGCGACCGACTTGGTGTACAACCTCACCCCGCCCTTGGAGGCGTTGTAGGCGCCGAGGTTGGGGTCGCCGACGATTCCCTCGATGGAGGAGAGGTTGATGATCGATCCCCCAGTGGCCGGTTTGTGCGCCTTCATGGTACGAAGGGCGTGTTTGGTGCCGAGGAAGATGGCGTCGAGGTTGACCGCCATCAGCTTGCGCCAGTCCTCGAGGGTCTGGTCCTCGGGCGCCCCACCGATGCCCAGGCCCGCGTTGTTTACCACGATGTCGACGCGCCCGTACCGCTCCACCGCGGTGGCGTAGACGGACTCCCACTGCTGCTCGTCGGTGACGTCGTGGTGGAGGTACAAGGCCTCGCCGCCATCCGTCCGGATCGCCGCGGCGGTCTCCTCGCCGGCCGAATCGTTGATGTCGGTCACGACGACCGACGCCCCCTCGCGGGCCAGCAGGCCTGCCGATGCTGCGCCGATCCCCACGGCCCCTCCGCTGATCACGGCGATCTTGTCCTGTACGCGTCCCATGATGAGTCCTTCCACGACGTAGCCGGACGGAGGTTCATCCCGCCACCGGTGACGGGCTGCGCCGGACGATCTCTCAGTAAAGCATCCCGATACGTGCCTGCGGTGGGAGCATGGTCCGCCCCGGCCAGCGGAGCGGCGGCGGCTGAGACCGCCACCGGCCTCGTCACCCGGCCGCACCGCTGATGCCCGGTCCGGCGTCGTCCTCTCGCAGGTGTGGCAGCGGACGGGACTGCAGATGCGCGTCTCCTCGGCTCGGACCGTCGGTGCTCCGACGCTACCGGCGCAGCCGCCACCCGGCCCGAGGGTCGGTCACGGCCCGGTGGCCGGTCACGGCCCGGTGGCGGGCAGCAGGGGCACCCGGAGCGTGAACGTCGCGCCCTGGCCCAGACCCGCGGAGGCGGCGGTGAGGTCGCCGCCGTGCGCGCGGGCGATCCCGCGGGCGATGGTCAGCCCTATTCCCGAACCGGACCGTCCACCACCCCCGCCCGGCACGCGGTAGAACCGCTCGAAGACCCGCTCGAGATCCCCGGTCGCGAGCCCCACGCCGGTGTCGCTGACCGTGACCAGCGCTTCACCCCCGTCGGTCCGGGCAGCTACCCGGACCGTGCCGCCGGCGGGGGTGGCGACCAGCGCGTTTCCGACCAGGTTGGTCACCACCTCGCCGAGGCGGTCGGCGTCGCCGTGGACAAGCAGGGGTCCGACGGCGGTGGCCAGGTCGAGCCGGACGTCGGCGTCGTCGAGCTGCGGGCGCAGTCGCTCGGCGGCACGGCCGGCGAGGGCGGCGAGGTCCAGCTCCTCCAGGCGCAGGTCGAGGCGGCCCTCCTCGGCGCGGGAGAGGGCGCTGAGATCGTCGGCGAGCCGGCGCAGGCGCCCGATCTCCGCCCCCACCTCGGCGAGCATCTCCGGCCCGGGCTCGAAGACGCCGTCGAGCATGCCCTCGACGTAGCCGTCGAGGACCGTCAGCGGGGTGCGCATCTCGTGCGCCACCTCCCCGAGCAGGCGCACCCGCCGGGCCTCGGTCTCGGCGAGCCGCTGCCCCAGGGCGTTGACGTCCTCGACGACGGCGGCGAGCTCGGGCTCGCGCGGCACGGCCACCCGCTGGTCGTAGCGCCCCTGCGCCATCGTGTGCGTGGCCGCACTCACCTCTCGCAGAGGCCTCATGATGCGCGCGGAGGAGTAGGCCCCGGCGAGGACGGCGGTGAAGATGCCCGCCCCGACCCCGACGAGGACCGCGTTGCTCATCGCGTTGACGGCCACCGCGCGCAGGCCCTCCCCGTGCATGCCGCCGGCAGCGCCCATCATCCGCACGCTGTGGTCGTACATCTGCGGGGCGAGGACGCGCACCAGCAGGTACGCGGTCAGCCCGGCGATCGCGGCGACCAGCGAGTGGCTGAGGAGGAGGCGGACCGAGAGCCGGTTCATGTCGGCTCCACCAGACACTTGTAGCCCACGCCCCGGACGGTGCCGATGAGGCGGGGGGCCGCGGCGTCGTCGCCGAGCTCCTTGCGCAGGCTGCGGATGTGGACGTCGACGACGCGCTCGTCGCCGTAGAAGTCGTAGCCCCAGACGCGTTCGAGCAGCT
>JAENWO010000084.1 GCA_016649925.1 Actinomycetales bacterium | reverse complement strand
GACAGGCCCGTTAGCTCCATGACGTCGGGCAGCGTGACGGCGTGTATGCCACGGCCGACAAGATCGTCACGCAGGCGCCCGATTGGCACCGCAGACAACGTGCGCATCAGACACCTCCCGCTTGTGTAACGAACTATTGAAAAAGCATATCAGACATGCTCTAAGCGAGACTGGATACACAAATGGCTCACCATCTCCGACCAGGTCGCGGCCATCAGTCCGATCCGTGGCCTCGACGACCTGCGGCGGACGCCCCTCGCCGGTGAAGGCGCCGACCACGTGCTCGACGTCGGCATCCCGATCAAGTCGGCCAGCATCAACCACGATGCGCGCGCCGACCCGCCGCCCCTGCCGGTAGACGGCATGGGCCAGCGGATCGCGGTGATGTCGGCGGTAACCTGCAGGGAGCCGCCTCGCGCGAGGCGCCCGTTCCGGAGGTTCTGACATGGGCATCGACGACATCATCAACAGGGCCAGGGCCGAGGCGACGGACGAGAAGATCGACGCCCTCGCCGAGCAGATCAAGGGCAAGACGCCGGAGCAGATCGACGAGATCGTCGACCAGGTCGCGGCGAAGGCGAAGGAGCTCAACTAGCGCTCACCGCCGGGCGAGGGGTTCGCTCGGCGGTTGTCCGCGCCCTGAGTCGGTACGATCGGCGGGACCACTGACCCACCCTTCCCAGGAGTCCCGCCGTGCCGGATATCACCCTGCTCATCGATGGCATCGATCGATCGATCCCGGCAGGCACCACCGGCACGGAACTGTTCGCCGACCGGCGCGACGTCGTGGCGATGCGCGTCGGGTCCGAGCTGAAGGATCTCGCCGCCGAGCTGGTCGCGGACGACCCCGTCGACGCCGTCACGATCGGCAGCCCGGACGGCCTGAGCATCCTGCGCCACTCGTGCGCCCACGTGCTCGCCCAGGCCGTGCAGCAGACCAACCCCGACGCCAAGCTCGGCATCGGCCCGCCGATCACTGACGGTTTCTACTACGACTTCGACGTGGCGACCCCGTTCACCCCGGACGACCTCAAGGCGTTCGACAAGGCGATGGCCCGAATCGTCAGAGAGGGTCAGCGCTTCTCCCGACGCGTCGTCACCGAGGACGAGGCACGCGCCGAGCTCGCGGACCAGCCGTACAAGCTCGAGCTGATCGGGCTCAAGGGCTCCGGAGCGGACGCCGCAGCGGCCGCCGAGGGGGCCGGCGCCGAGGTAGGCGCGGGCGAGCTGACGATCTACGACAACGTGCGCCGGGATGGTTCGGTGGCGTGGAAGGACCTCTGCCGCGGACCGCACCTGCCGAGTACCCGACTCATCGGCAACGGCTTCGAGCTCACCCGAAGTGCCGCGGCGTACTGGCGCGGCAGCGAGAAGAACCCCCAGCTGCAGCGTATCTACGGCACGGCGTGGGCCTCCAAGGACGACCTGCGGGCGCACCTCGAGCGGCTCGCCGAGGCGGAGCGTCGCGACCACCGCCGGCTCGGCAGCGAGCTGGACCTGTTCTCCTTCCCTGAGCAGATCGGCTCCGGCCTCCCGGTGTTCCACCCGAAGGGCGGCATCATCCGGATGGAGATGGAGGAGTACTCCCGTCGGCGTCACGTCGAGGCCGGGTACTCGTTCGTCAACACCCCACACATCACGAAGGCGCAGCTCTTCAAGACCTCCGGTCACCTCGACTGGTACGCCGACAGCATGTACCCGCCGATGCACCTGGACGAGGAGCTCGACGCCGAGGGCAACGTCCGCAGGCAGGGGCAGGACTACTACCTCAAGCCGATGAACTGCCCGATGCACAACCTGGTCTTCGCCGGCCGCGGGAGGTCCTACCGGGAGCTGCCGCTGCGACTGTTCGAGTTCGGCACCGTGTACCGGTACGAGAAGTCCGGCGTGGTCCACGGAATGACGCGGGCGCGCGGCTTCACCCAGGACGACGCCCACATCTACTGCACACGCGTGCAGATGCGCGACGAGCTGGCCTCGCTCCTGACGTTCGTCCTCGAGCTGCTGAAGGACTACGGCCTGAACGACTTCTTCCTGGAGCTGTCCACGAAGAACCCGGAGAAGTTCGTCGGCAGCGACGACGTCTGGGAGGAGGCGACCCGAACCCTCGAGGAGGTCGCGCTGGCGTCCGGTCTCGAGCTGCAGCCGGACCCGGGCGGCGCGGCATTTTACGGCCCGAAAATCTCCGTCCAGGCCAAGGACGCGATCGGGCGCAGCTGGCAGATGTCGACCATCCAGCTGGACTTCAACCTGCCGGAGCGGTTCGACCTCGAGTACACCGCCGCGGACGGCTCCCGGCAGCGCCCGGTGATGATCCACCGCGCCCTGTTCGGCTCCATCGAGCGATTCTTCGCCGTACTCACCGAGCACTACGCCGGCGCGTTCCCTCCGTGGCTCGCGCCCGTGCAGGTCCTCGCCGTGCCGGTCGCCGAGGTCTTCAACGACTACCTCGCCGCCGTCGTGGCGACGCTGCGCGGTGCCGGGGTGCGCGCGGAGCTGGACGACGGCGACGAGCGCTTCAACAAGAAGATCCGCAACGCGACCACCCAGAAGGTGCCGTTCATGCTGATCGCCGGGGGAGAGGACGTCGAGGCGGGCGCCGTCTCCTTCCGGTTCCGCGACGGCAGCCAGCGCAACGGGGTGCCGATCGCGGAGGCCGTCGAGATCGTCACCGACGCGATCGCCGCACGGGTCCAGGTGTGAGCGTGGTGGAGGAAGCAAGCACCTTCGCGGGGGACCCGGACTCCTACGCGCGGCTCTGGACGCCGCACCGCATGGTGTACATCGACGGTGAGTCCAAGCCCACCTCGGACTCACCGGAGGGCTGCCCGTTCTGCCTCGCCCCGCAGCGCGAGGACGCCGATGCCCTCATCGTCCACCGGGGAACCACGTGCTACGTGGTGCTCAACCTGTTCCCCTACAACCCGGGTCATCTGCTCATCTGCCCGTACCGTCACGTGGCGGACCTCACCGACATGACAACGTCCGAGCTGCACGAGACGACCGACCTGACGGCCACGTCGATGCGGGTGCTCCGCGCCGCCAAGAATCCTCAGGGGTTCAACCTCGGCATGAACCAGGGCACCAGCGGCGGCGCCGGGGTCGCGGCCCACGCCCACCAGCACGTCGTCCCGCGGTGGGACGCGGACTCCAACTTCCTGCCGATCATCGCCCGCACGAAGGCTCTGCCGGAGCTCCTCGGACGGACCAGGGAGACCCTCGCCGCCGCGTGGCGGGAGGTCGACGATGCTCGGTAACCACGGCCGCGGGTTCACGCGAGCCGTTTTCGGGCCCGTCGCCCGCCGCTTCGTCGCCTGGGGGATCGCTCCCGACGCCGTCACGGTCGCCGGCACGGTCCTCGTCATGGCGGCCGCCCTCATCCTCTTCCCGACCGGGCACCTCGCCATCGGCGCCCTCGCCATCGGCGTGCTGGCGCTGACCGACTCGATCGACGGGCAGATGGCCCGCCACCTGGGGCACAGCAGCAGGTTCGGCGCGTTCCTGGACTCCACGATGGACCGCTTCGCCGACGCCGCGATCTTCGTCGGCCTCGTCCTGTACTTCGTCGGTCTGCCCGAGGAGGCCTGGCGGATGACTGGCCTCGTCGCCGCCCTGGCGTGCCTCGTGCTCGGTGGCCTCGTCTCGTACGCACGCGCCAAGGCCGAGGGTCTCGGCATGACCGCGAAGGTCGGGATCGCCGAGCGTGCGGACCGTCTGATCGTCACGCTGGTCGCGACCCTCGCCGTCGGGCTCGGGGCACCGACGGCGGTGCTCGCCATCGCACTCATCCTGCTCGCCCTGGCCAGCCTGTTCACGGTCGGGCAGCGCATCGCCTCGGTCCACCACCAGTCGACCACCGAACCTGCGGAGCAGCGATGAAGATCGACACCGGCCGGTTGTTCGCGTTCGCCTGGGACGTGGTGCACCGGCTCCCCGACGCCCTCGCCCGGGGGATCTTCGACGCCGTCGCGATCGTCGCGCACACCGCCCGGATCGGTAGCGTGCGCCAGCTCGAGGCGAACCTCGCGCGGGTGCGCCCGGAGCTGGACGCCCGCGGCCTGCGCCGGCTCTCCCGTTCGGGCATGCGCTCCTACCTGCGGTACTACTGCGAGTCGTTCCAGCTCCCCGGGATGAGCGAGGCGCAGGTCGACGCCCGGGTCCGGGTGATCGGGCACGAGCAGATCGTCGCGGAGCTGCAGGCGGGCCGCAGCGTGGTGGCCGGGCTCGGGCACACCGGGAACTGGGACCTCGGCGCCGCCTGGTTCACGCGTCACGTCGGCCGGACGGTGACCGTCGCCGAGAAGCTTGAGCCGGAGCAGCTGTTCCGTGAGTTCCTCGCCTTCCGCGAAGGGCTCGGCCTCGTCATCGTCCCCTACCAGAAGGGCTCGGGCGTCCTCCGCCGGCTCATCTCCGAGGCGAAGCGCACCCCAGCCTTCATCCCGCTGCTCGCCGACCGCGACCTGAGCACCAGCGGGTTGGAGGTCCAGGTGAACGGCCACGGGATGCGCGTCGCCCCGGGGCCGGCCGCACTGGCCCTGGCCACCAGGTCGATGCTGCTGCCCGTCTCCCTCCACTACGAGCGGATCACCGGCGAGCGCCGCCGGCGAGCCGGCAGCCCCTGGGGCGTCGTCATGCAGTTCCACGCACCGGTCGCCGTGCCGGACGAGCCCCGCGAGGAGGCGCTGCTGACGATGACCCAGGCCTGGGTCGACCCGGTCGCCGCCAGCGTGTCCCGGCACCCCCAGGACTGGCACATGCTGCAGAAGGTGTTCACCGCCGACCTCGACCACGACCGGCTCGCGCGGTCGCGCACCGCGGAGGAGCTCGCCCCGTGAGGATCGGGATCGTCTGCCCGTACTCGTTCGATGCGCCCGGCGGCGTGCAGATCCACATCCGTGACCTCGCGGAGATGCTGATCAGCCTCGGGCACGAGGTCTCCGTGCTCGCCCCGGCGGACGAGGACACCCCCGTACCGGACTACCTCGTCTCCGCGGGCGGCGCGGTGCCCGTGCGGTACAACGGCTCCGTCGCGCGGCTCAGCTTCGGTCCGGTGGTCGCCGCGCGGGCCCAGCGCTGGCTCGCGGCCGGGGACTTCGACGTCGTGCACATCCACGAGCCGATCACGCCGAGCGTGGGGCTCATCGCGCTGCGCCTGGCCGAGGCTCCGGTGGTGGCGACGTTCCACAGCTCCCAGCTGCGGTCGCGGGCGATGCAGATCGCCTACCCGCTCGTGCGGCCGGCGCTGGAGCGGATCAGCGCGCGCATCGCCGTCTCCGAGGACGCCCGGCGCACGGTCGTGGAGCACCTCGGCGGGGACGCCGTCGTGATCCCCAACGGTGTCTACGTCGATCGGTTCGCGTCGGCGACGCCCACCGCGGGGTGGACCGGTACGCCCGAGGCCCCCACGATCGCGTTCCTCGGTCGGCTGGACGAGCCCCGCAAGGGGCTGCAGGTGCTGGTCTCGGCCATCCCGGCCATCCTCGAGCGCTACCCCCGCGCCAGGTTCCTCATCGCCGGCCGCGGCGACCTGGACTGGGCGTACTCCGAGCTGGGCGCCCATGCCGGCGTGCTCGAGGCGCTCGGCGGCATCTCCGACGAGGAGAAGGCGTCGATGCTCGCCTCCGTGGACCTCTACGTGGCGCCGCAGACTGGAGGTGAGAGCTTCGGCATCGTGCTCGTCGAGGCGATGAGTGCGGGCGCCTGTGTGGTCTCCAGCGACCTGTCCGCGTTCCGGCGGGTGCTCGACGACGGCGAGTCCGGCTTCCTGTTCACCACCTCGGACCCCGCCTCGCTCGCCGAGACGGTGTGCCGCGCGCTGGCGGACCCGCTGGAGCGGGAACGGCGGCGCGCCCACGCGAGCGCCGTCGTCGGGCGCTACGACTGGACACAGGTGACGCGCCAGATCATCGACGTGTACGCGATGGTGACCGCGGGGGAGGCTGCGCCGTCGCGTTCCTTGCTCGGCCGGCTGCTCGGAGGCACCCCGTGAGCAACGCGGAGGTCGCCCTCGTCGTGATCGGCGTGCTCGCCGTCGTCGGCGTCGCCCTGTGGCGGGGGGCCCAGCGCCTCGACCGGCTGCACCAGCGCGTGATCCGCTCGCGCGCGACGTTGGACGCCCAGCTCGTCCACCGCGCCGAGGCCGCCGTCGAGCTCGCGGAGTCCGGCCTGCTCGATCCCGCAAGCTCGGTGATCGTGGCGGACGCCGCCTGGCGGGCCGCGGTTCACGCCGAGCGTCTCGTCGGCGAGGAGGACGAGTCCCGCCACACCACCGGGAGCGAGCGTGGCCTGGTGGAGAGCGAGCTCACGCACGCGCTGCGCGCAGCGTTGGGGGAGGAGGAGGACCAGGAAGCCCTGGCCGCCGACCCACGCGGTGGCGAGCTGCTGGAGCGGCTGCGCCACCACACCTACCGGGTGCAGCTGGCTCGACGGTTCCACAACGACGCGGTCACCCAGATCGGCCACATCCGCGGCACCTGGCTTGTCCGGACCTTCCACCTGGCGGGACGCGCAGCCATGCCGCAGACGTTCGAGATGGATGACGCGGTGATGATCCTCTCCCCAGTGACCAGGCCCTAAGGTTGGTGCCATGTCGAACCAGTACCCCGGATACCCGGGCGGGCCGCAGCAGCAGCAGCCCGCGCAGGTGTCGCAGCAGCAGTACGCGGGGCCAGGGGGTCAGTACGCGGGACCAGGGGGTCAGTACGCGGGTCAGCAGGGATATCCGCCCGCGTTGAGGCCCGGTGGCTTCGCCCCCTCGCCCGCGGACTGGGGAACGCAGAACGCTGCGGTCGCGCCGCCGCCGAACATGACCGGACCGATCGAGCAGGTGTGGGCGCCGGGGCAGGCGCGGAGCAACCGTCACCTCGTCAGCGTCATCGGATACACGCTCGGCGGCATCATGATGCTCGTCCTCATCATGCTCGTCCTGCTGGAGACCGGCGTCGCGGCCACCACGGCGTCCTTCGTGCTGGCCCTGGTCCCGCTGACCACCGTGCTCGCCGGGGTGATGTGGCTCGACCGCTGGGAGCCCGAGCCGAAGGCGATGCTCCTGCTCGCCCTGCTCTGGGGTGGCGGGGTCGCGGCCCTGAGCTCCTACTACATCAACTCCGCCATGATCCAGTGGATCTTCGAGCAGACCCAGGACGGGCAGGGCGCCACCATGCTCGGCGCGACCATCGTGGCACCGGTGGTGGAGGAGACCTCCAAGGGTCTCGGCGTGCTGCTGATCTTCCTGCTCCGTCGCCATCACTTCGACGGGCCGGTCGACGGCGTCGTGTATGCCGCGACCGTGGCCGCGGGCTTCGCGTTCACCGAGAACATCCTGTACTTCTCGCAAAGCGCGGACTTCGTCTGGGTGGTGTTCGTGATGCGCGGGATCGCCGCGCCCTTCGCGCACGCCCTCTTCACCTCGGTGACCGGGATCGCCCTGGGCATGGCCTCCCGCTCGAGGCGGTCGACGGCGGTGCTGTTCGCCTTCCCGGCCGGACTGGTTGGCGCGATGGGCCTGCACGCCCTGTGGAACGGGAGCGCGTCGCTCGGCAACAACTTCATCTGGCTCTATCTCTTCATCCAGGTGCCGATGTTCATCGCGACGCTGGTCCTGCTCGCGTGGCTGCGAAGGCAGGAGTCCGACGTCATCCGGGCCCGGCTCGGGGAGTACGCCCAGGCCGGGTGGTTCGCCCCGCACGAGGTGGACATGCTCTCCTCGATGCGGATGAGGAACCAGGCCAAGTCGTGGGCGAGTGGGTATGGGGACAAGGCGAAGGACGCGATGAAGGCCTTCCACCGCGACTCCACGGCCCTGGCCTACCTGCGTCAACGCCTGTTGACCGGGCGCGCGGGGATGCGCGCGTCCCAGAGCGAGCACGAGCTGCTCAACCAGATCCATCGGGATCGTCACGTCTTCACGGCCAGCGCGCAGGGCGTCCTGCAGCGCTGACGTCCCGGGCGGCGCGTCCTGCAGCGCCCACGTCCCCTACCGCGGTGCGGCCCTCGCCTCGCCCCACCCGCGCGGTGGGGCGACGGGGCCCGCGCGCCGTGGGGACTAAACTGGTGTCCTACCCCGCGCCCCTTCATCGATCAGAGGTCACCGTGTCTGAGCAGTCCCCGAACACGTCCGCCGCGGAAGCCCCCGCCGCGGAAGCCCCCGCCGTCGGCACCGCCCGCGTGAAGCGCGGCATGGCCGAGATGCTCAAGGGCGGCGTCATCATGGACGTCGTCACGGCGGACCAGGCGAAGATCGCCGAGGACGCCGGAGCGGTGGCCGTGATGGCCCTCGAGCGGGTGCCCGCGGACATCCGCGCACAGGGCGGCGTGTCCCGGATGAGCGACCCGGACATGATTGACGCCATCATCGAGGCCGTCTCGATCCCCGTGATGGCGAAGGCCCGCATCGGGCACTTCGTCGAGGCGCAGGTCCTGCAGAGCCTGGGCGTGGATTACGTCGACGAGTCCGAGGTGCTCACGCCTGCCGATTACACCCACCACATCGACAAGTGGTTGTTCACCGTTCCGTTCGTCTGCGGTGCCACCAACCTCGGCGAGGCGCTGCGCCGGATCACCGAGGGCGCGGCGATGATCCGCTCCAAGGGCGAGGCGGGCACCGGTGACGTCTCCAACGCCGTCACCCACATGCGCACCATCCGAGCGGAGCTCCGCCGCCTCCAGGGGTTGGAGAAGGACGAGCTGTACGTCGCCGCAAAGGAGCTCCAGGCGCCGTACGACCTCGTCAAGGAGGTCGCCCAGAACGGGAAGCTGCCGGTCGTGCTCTTCACCGCCGGCGGCATCGCCACCCCCGCGGACGCCGCGATGATGATGCAGCTCGGCGCCGAGGGTGTCTTCGTCGGCTCGGGCATCTTCAAGTCCGGCAACCCGGCCCAGCGCGCCGAGGCGATCGTCAAGGCCACCACGTTCTACGACGACCCCGACGTGATCGCGAGGGTGTCCCGCGGGCTGGGTGAGACGATGGTCGGCATCAACGTCGCCGACATCCCGCAGCCGCACCGCCTCGCCGAGCGCGGCTGGTAGTTCGGATGGGGGACAAGGTCTCACCGGAGGAGCACGTTCGCGATTTCACCCGGTCGTGCG
>JAENWO010000039.1 GCA_016649925.1 Actinomycetales bacterium | reverse complement strand
TGACCGTATCAGGCGCAAGAAGAGCCGACAAGAACTATGAAAACGTTTGTGAGATGTGCTTGGATGCTGCCCTGAGGAGGGTTGAGATGACGACGACGATCCACGACGTTGCCAGGGCTGCCGGCGTGTCGATCTCGACGGTCTCGCGGGCGCTGGCCGGTTCCGCCGTGGTAGCACCAAACACCCGGGACCGCGTCCGCCGGGTGTCCGTGGAGCTCGGCTACGAACCGAACCGGGCCGCCCGCCAGCTGGTCACCGGTCAAGGCCAGTCGATCGGGTTGGTGGTCCCGGACCTGGAGAACTCGTTCTACTCCTCGGTCACGAAGGGCATGCAGAACCGGGTGCGCACGGAGGGTCTCACCGCCGTGATCGCCGACACCGACGAGGATGTGTCCCGCGAGCGAGAGGTCCTCGCTCAGCTCGCGGCCGTCGTCGACCGGATGATCCTCGCCTCGCCGCGATCGAGCGACGAGGACCTCCTCCGGCTGGCTGAGCGGACCTCGATCGTCCTCGTCAACCGCATGCTCGGTGACATCCCCGCCGTCGTGGGGGACAACGCTGACGGCATGCGCCAGGCACTGAGCCACCTGCTCGCCCTCGGGCACCGGCGGATCGCCTACGCCGGCGGCCCTGCGACCTCGTGGTCCGACGCCGTCCGCCGTTCGGGCCTCGCCACCGCTGCCGCCGGCAGGGACGTGGAGATCGTCGACCTCGGGGCGTTCCGGCCCGGGCAGGCCGGCGGGCTCGCCGCGGCCGACCTGGCGCTCGCCTCCGGCGCGAGCGCTGTGCTCGCCTTCAACGACCAGCTCGCGCTCGGCGTGTTGGGCCGGCTCGCGGAGCGTGGCGTCGACGTCCCCGGGAGGATCAGCGTGGTCGGGTTCGACGACGTCCCGGTCGCACGTCTGCTCGCCCCGGCGCTGACCACGGTGGCCGTGCCCGCGCAGCGCATGGGCGCGGTGGCGGTCGAGCTGCTGCTCGGCGGTCGGGACGGTGCCGGTCGGGACGGTGCTAGCGGTGGCGGTCGCGGTCGCTCTGGCGGTGCCGGTCCGGCGGATGCTGCCCGGCGCGGAGGCGGGGTCACGGCGGCGAGGGTGCTCCCCGTCGAGCTGCAGGTCCGCCGCTCGACGGCACAGGCACCCGTCAGCTGAGCCCGCCTCCTGAGGCCCGCCTCCTGAGGCCCGCCTCCTGAGGCTCACCTCCTGAGGCCCACCTCCTGAGATCGTCATTTCCCGGTGAGATCGTCGGTGGAAACCGGCGAGTTCGTGGCGGGGTGACGAGCTGGGCGAGCGGGAAAAAGGCTGCGGACCGGTCATCGCCCGCCGAGCCGGGCGCGAACTACTAGGCTCTTGCGCATGTCCGAGCCGATTCCCGTCATGATCGTGGATGACCACGAAGTCGTCCGGCGCGGTATCGCCGAGGTGATCGAGCGTGCCGAGGGTCTCACCGTGGTGGGGGAGGCGGGCTCGGTGGCCGAGGCGATGCGTCGCATCCCGCTGGTGCGACCCGCCGTGCTGCTCGTCGACCTCCAGCTGCCGGACGGCACGGGCATCGACATCATCACCCGTACTCGTGAGTTGCTTCCGGACACGAACTGCGTGGTCCTGACCTCCTTCGACGACGACGACGCCGTCGCCGCCGCGCTGGCCGCCGGTGCCAAGGCCTTCGTCCTGAAGACCGTGCGCGGCGCGGAGATCGCCGAGGTCGTGCGCGCCGTGGCCGCCGGACGCGCCCTGCTCGACGAGCGCACCGTCACCCGTCGCCAGGGCGCCAAAGCCGACCCCACCGCGGACCTGACCCGCAGCGAGCTGAGGGTGCTCGACCTCATCGGTGAGGGTCTCTCCAACCGGGAGATCGCCGAACGGCTCGGCGTCGCGGAGAAGACCGTGAAGAACCACATCACCTCGCTCCTGGCGAAGATGGGCCTGCAGCGGCGCACCCAGGTCGCCGCATGGGTGGCGGGCAACCGGGGGGGCCGCTGGCGTCCCACCGAGCCGTCGAGGGGCCCGTGGACGTGAGCCTGGCTGAGGCCGAGCGGCACCTGCCCCGGCGGGTGGCCGAGCTGATGCCGCAGGCTGTGGCGGACCTCGCCGAGCTCGTGGCGTACCGGTCGGTCGCCGATCCTGCCGTCGAGGTCCCGGCGCAGTGCCGTCTCGCGGCGGAGTGGGTGCGGGACGCCCTCGTCGACGTCGGACTGTCCGACGCCGCACTCGTGCCCACGCCGGACGGCACCGACGCGGTCATCGCCCACCACGACGGGCCCGACGGCGCACCGCGCGTCCTGCTCTACGCCCACTACGACGTGCAGCCGGCCAGCAACACCGAGGCGTGGGCCACGCCGCCGTTCACGCTCACCGAGCGCGGCGGTCGTCTCTACGGCCGCGGCGCCGCCGACTGCAAGGGCAACATCCTCGCCCACCTCACCGCGTTGCGTGCCCTGCGCGCGGACGGGGAGTACCCCATCTCGCTCACCGTCGTCGTGGAGGGCTCGGAGGAACAGGGCACCGGGGGGTTGGAGCGCTACGTCGAGGCCAACCCCGAGGAGTTCGCGGCCGACGTCATCCTCATCCAGGACACCGGCAACGTCGCGGTCGGCGTGCCCACCCTGACCGTCTCCCTGCGGGGCGTGAGCGACGTCGTCGTGCACGTCGAGTCCCTCGCCGGTGAGCTGCACTCCGGGGCGTTCGGCGGTGCGGCTCCCGATGCCCTCGCCGCCCTGATCGCGATCCTCGCGAGCCTGCGAGACGCCGAGGGCAACACCACGGTCCGCGGCCTCGACGCCAGCGGGACGTGGGACGGATCGCCGTACGACGCTGAGCAGTTCCGCCGCGACGCGGGCATCGTCGACGGCGCGGTGGTGATCGGCTCGGGCACCGTGGCGGACGCCGTGTGGGCGAGGCCGGCACTGACCGTGCTGGGGATCGACGCGCCCCCCGTGGTCGGCTCCGTCGCCGCCATCCAGCCGCGCGCCTCTGCCCGGCTGAACCTGCGGGTGCCCCCGGGCACGGACGCGGACGACGCCCAGCGCGCCCTCGTCGAGCACGTCCACGCGGTGGCTCCCTGGGGCGTCCGGGTGACGGTCGAGACGGGCGGCACGGGTCAGCCGTTCAAGGCCCGCACCGACACGCCCGAGTTCGCGGCGCTGCACGAGGCGCTCGCGGACGCGTTCGGCGCCGAGACCGTGACCTCCGGCCAAGGCGGGTCGATCCCGCTGACCTCCACCCTGTCCCGGGTGCAGCCCGGAGCCTCGATCGTGATGCTCGGTGTCGCCGAGCCGGCGAGCCGGATGCACGCACCGAACGAGAGCGTGGACCCGAGCGAGATCGAGCACATCGCGCTCGGCGAGGCACTCTTCCTGCGTCGGCTGGGCGCCGGCTCCTAGCTCTCGACCTCGTGCAGCCGCGCGGTCCAGGTGAGCAGGCTGCCGCCGTGGTCCGGGGGGCGCGCGAGGGCGAAGTCACCGCCGTGGCGGCGGGCCCGCGCACCGAGGTTGTCCAGTCCGGAGCTGCGCGAGCGTCGTGGGTCGATCCCGACGCCGTCGTCCTCGACCTGCACGGACACCGTCTTGGTGTTGAGCCCGAGGCGCACGTGCACCGAGGCGGCCCGCGCGTGCCGGGCCGCGTTGGCCAGCCCCTCACGCACCACGGCCACGATGTCGTCGGCGAGGTCGGCGTCGATCCGGGCGTCGATGTCGTCGGCCACGGTCCCCTCGTCGGTCGGCACACCGGTGTTCCGATCCGGCGCCTCGATGATTAGCGAGGGGGCGAACCCGAGGCCCGTCCGGGCGAGCGAGGTCTCCCGCTGCAGGCGCTCCACGAGGGGAGCGTTCTCGTTCTCCGGCCGGAGCGAGTGCACGATCGCGCGGATCTGCCGCACGCTGTCGTCCACCCCGTCCAGCGCGGTGCCCAGGACGGCGGCGAGCTGGGAGTCCTCCGGCGCCGCCTGCTCGCGCGCCCGGGAGAGCTGAAGGCCGGTCGCGAAGAGCTGCTGGATCGCGAGGTCGTGCAGGTCGCGGCCGATCCGGGCCCGCTCCTCGACGAGTAAGGCGAGGTCCTTCGCCTGCCGCGCCTCGGAGAGCTTGAGGGCGAGGGCTGCCTGCCGGGCGATGGACTCGGCGATGGTCAACTCGTTCTCGGTGAACTCCGGCGCCTGCTTGTTCCGCAGCAGGATGATCACGCCCATCCCCTGACCGTCGGCCACGAGGGGGGCGTACAGCGACGGTCCGTAGCGGCCGAACTGCGGCACCCGCAGGGTCCGGGCGCGGGCGAACGAGTCGAGAATGATGCCGGTGCCCTCGGCGAGTACGGTCATCGCGCGTCCGCTCGGCGGCATGACGATCCCCACGAGGTCCCCGACCGGGTCGCCGTCGGCGAACTCGATGACCCACTGGTCACCCAGTCCGGGCAGGACGATGACGGCTGTGTCGGCGGCCGCGACCTGCCGGATCCGGGAGGCGATGAGGGCCAGGGCGTCCTCGACGTCGGTGTCCTCGAGCATCGCGGTGGTGATCTCCTGGCCCACCTGCAGCCAGCGCTCCCGCGTGCGGGCGGCGTCGTAGAGCTGGGAGTTCTGCACGGCGATGGCGGCAGCGGCGGCGAGCACCCGGATGGCCTGGGCGTCCTTGGGAGTGAAGCCGCCCTCCTTCTCGGCGAGGTACAGCCGCCCGTACACCTGGTCCGAGATGCGCACCGGGACGCCGAGGAACGTGTGCATCGGCGGGTGGCCGGCGGGGAACCCACCGAACAGCGGGTGGGTGGTGAGGTCGTCGAGGATGAGGCAGTCGTCGACCGGGATCGCGGAGAGGACACCGCGGCCGTGGGGCTGGTCGAGGGAGTCCTCCAGGCCGGGAGGCATGCCGGTGTGGACGAAGGTCTCGGTGGCGCCGCTGGCGTCCAGCACGCCGATCGCCGCGTACTGGGCGCCGGTCAGCTGCGCCGCCACCTGGACGAAGTTTTGGAGCACGTCGGGAAGCTCAAGGTGAGACGTCACGGAGAGGACGGCCTCGAGGATGCGCATCACCGCCGGCTCCGGGCCCGCCGGTGCAGGGCCCGCCGGTGCAGGGCATAACTCATGAGACCAGTGTGCTGCCTGCGGACCGCCCTGCGCGCGGGGACAAGGTCCCGACCGTCGCCTCGTCGCCGAGGACCAGCACCTCGTCCGCGCCCTCGAGGGCTGCGAGCCGGTGCGTCACCACGAGGACACCCCGGTCGCGCCCGACGGCGAGCACGTCGCGCAGCAGGGCGTCCGCGGTATCGGTGTCCAGGTGCTCGCCCGGCTCGTCGAGCAGCATCAGCGGCGCGGGCGCGAGCAGCGCACGGGCCAGCAGGAGTCGACGGCGTTCCCCGCCGGACAGGGCCGTCGCGTCCGCCCCCAGGCGCGTCTCGAGGCCCTCCGGCAGCCCCGCCAGCAGGTCACCGAGACCCGCCTGCCGCAGCGCCGCGCGAGCCTCGTGGGGCGTGACGTCGCCGCGGGCCACGCGCAGGTTCTCCAGGACGGAGGTGTCGAAGACGTGTGCGTCCTCCGCAGTGAGGGTGACGGTGCGGGCTGCGTCCCCGTGGGGCAGGTCCCCGGAGTCGACTCCGTCGATGAGGACCGTGCCGGCGACCGGCGGGATGAGACCGGCCAGGGTCAGCAGCAGCGTCGACTTGCCGATGCCGCTGGGCCCGACGACGACGACCGCCCGGCCCGGTTCGAGGACCAGGTCCAGGCCCTCCACCACGGGTGGACGTCCCGGCCAGCCGCAGCTCAGGCCGGTTGCCACGACGGAGCCGGGGACGAGAGCGTGCCCCGCCCGGGTCCCGCATCCACTCGGCTCGACCGGCTCGGTCTCCTCGCCCACTGCGTGGCCGACCTCAGCCGCGTGGCCGACGTCAGCCGCGTGGCCGACGTCAGCCGCGCTCGCCGGCACCACGGCGGAGCCGGCGCGGTCGAGGAGGTCCATGATGCGAACCGCGGCCCCCCCGGAACGCACGAGCTGGACAGCCGCTGCCGGCAGTGCGTTCGTCGCCTCGAACGCGGCGAGGGGGGTGAGGACGATGACGGCGAGCTCCACCGGGGCCAGCGTCCCGGCGGTGGTGGCGGGGATGCCGATGAGCAGGGCGCCGACGACGGCGAGGCCCGTCGTGAGGGTGCCCAGGCCCTGCGCCCACGCGGCCGGGCGGGCGGCGTCGTCGAGCATCGCGGCGAGCCGGGCCTCCGCACGGCGCAGCGTCTCGACGGCGGAGGCCAACCGGCCGGAGACGGTGAGCTCGGCAGCGCCGTCGAGGATCGTCATCGTCGACGCGGCGACGTCGGCGCGTGCGTCGATCGTGCCCAGCTCCGCCCGCCGTGCCGCCCGGGTCGCGAGCTGGGGCGAGGCCAGTCCGGCGATCGCGAGCGCCACGGCGAGGACCGCAGCGCTGGCGGGGGAGAACGCCGCGACGAGCAGCACGCTCCCCGTCGAGACGACGATCGCGACCAGCGCCGGAACGAGTGCGCGCACCACGACGTCGCCGACGGCGTCGACGTCGGACCCCACCCGGGCGAGGACGTCACCCCGCCGCAGGCCGGCCACGGCGTCGGGGCGTCCGTCGGCCAGGGTGGCGTAGACACGCTCGCGGAGGTTGACCACGCCGCGGAGCGCGACGTCGTGCGTGCTCAGCCGCTCGAGGTAGCGCATCACACCGCGGGAGATGCCGAGCGCGCGGACGGTGACCACGGCCACGGACAGGTCCAGGACGGCGGGCATCTGGCTGGCGCGGGCGATCAGCCAGGCGGACACGGCGGCGAGCCCGACGGCGCTGCCGAGCGCGAGGCTGCCCCACAGCACCGAGATCACGACCCGGCGGGCGTCGACGTCGAGCATCGCGACCGTGCGCCGGAGACCCTGCAGCTCGCGCGGCGGAGCCGGCGCGGGCCGACGGCCCCTGGTGGGCACCCGGCGCGTGGCGGCCGTCACGAGCCCACCGCCACGGGGGCGAGCGAGGAACGGACCTGGATGACGTCGTCGCACACGGCGAGCAGGGACGGGCGGTGAGCGATCACGACGACCGCCTTGCCGGTGGCGGCCGCCGCGGTGATCGTGGCCAGCACGTGCTCCTCGCTGACCGCGTCCAGGTGCGCAGTCGGCTCGTCCAGCACGAGTACCGCGGCGGGGTCGAGGAGGCCGCGCGTCAGGGCGAGGCGCTGGCGCTGGCCCACCGAGAGCCCCACACCGCCCTGCCCGATCAGGGTGTCCCACCCGCTGGGCATGGACCGGACGACGGCGTCGAGGCCGGTCGCGGCGGCGGCCCGAGCGAGGGTCTCGCCGTCGACGCGGCGCGCACCGAGCACGTTCTCGCGCACGGTGCCCGGTTCGATGACCGGCCGTTGCGGGACCCACGAGACCTGGGCCCACCACGCGGCCCGGTCGATCTCGCGCAGGGGAAGGACGCCGTCGGGCGTGTGCACGAGCACGGCCCCCTCGTCCGGTTCGATCAGCCCGAGGAGGGCCATCGCGGCCGTAGTCTTCCCCGAGCCGCTGGGACCGGCGAGCGCCGTCACGCGTCCGGGGCGCACCACGCCCGCCAGGTCGGCCGGCGCGTCGTAGCCGCGGTCGCCGGCGCGCACGCTGACGCCCGCCCACTCGACTCCGCTCACGCGACCCACGGTCATGTGCCCGGTCCGGGCCACCGGCGTCTGAAGGATCTCGAACACGGCATCCGCCGCGGCGACGCCGTCGGCGGAGGCGTGGAAGTGCACGCCCACCTGACGCAGGGGCAGGAGCGCCTCGGGCGCGAGGATCAGCACGGCGAGGCCGGTGACCAGGTCGAGCTCGCCGTACACGAGGCGCAGTCCGACGCCGACGGCGACCATCGCCACGGACAGGGTGGCGAGCAGCTCCAGCACGGCACCGGACAGGAACGCGACCTTCAGCGTCTGCATGGTGGTGCGGCGCGAGGCCTCCGAGAGCTCCCGGACCCGCCGGGCCGGGCCGCGGGCGCGGCCGAACGCCTGGAGCGTGCCGAGCCCGGCGAGCAGGTCCAGCAGCTGGCTGCCGAGCCGCTGCTGGACCTGGAGCCGGTCCGCGGCGAAGCGCTGCGTGGCTAGGCCGATGAGCCACATGAAGACCGGGATGAGGGGGATCGTGAACGCGACGGTCGCTGCCGCGACGAGGTCGAGGCCGGCCATCACGACGAGTACCGCGGGGGTCAGCACGGCGGTGAGCAGCAGCTGCGGCAGGTACCGGACGAAGTACGGCTCGAGGGCGTCGATCCCTCGGGTCGTCAGGGTGGCGGTATCCGCGCCGTGCTCCGAGAGCCACCGCGGGCCGAGGCGGGCGGCGTGGGTGAGGACCTGTTCGCGCAGCTCCGCGACCACCCGCACGGCGCTTCGGTGCGCGAAGCGCTCGCCGACCGTGCCCAGGGCCGCCCGTACGACGAACAGCGCCGCGACCCAGCGGAGCTCGGTCACGACGTCGGCCAGGTGGGCGTCCCCCGTCACCACCGGCCCGAGCGCCCGCGCGAGGAGGATCGCACCCGCCACCACGCACGCCGTCGTCGCCGCGGTCAGCAGCGACGTGAGCAGGACGTAGGTGCGGGCGCTGCGCGCTCGGCGCAGCAGCCGGGGGTCCAGCGGCTTGCTCACGGAGCCGAGGTGGTGCTCTCGTCACGCAGCGGCAGGCCGATGTGCGCGGGGATGGCTGCCGCGGTCAGGCGCTTGCGGAAGACCCAGTACGTCCAGCCCTGGTAGGCGAGCACGAGCGGTGTCATGAACGCGGCCACCCACGTCATCACGGTGAGCGTGTAGTCGGTGGAGGAGGCATTCGCGATCGTCAGGGAGTTCGCCGGGTCGTTGCTCGCCGGCATGACGTTGGGGAACAGGGTCCCGAAGATGAAGACGACGACGGCGGCGATCGCCAGGGCGCTGAGCGTGAACGCCCAGCCCTCCCGGCGCGCGCGCGTCATCAGCACGACGCCCACCAGCGCGCCGGCGGCCACGAGCACCGGCGCCCAGGTCCAGACGTGTGCGGAGTAGGCGGTCTGGGCCCACAGGGCGAACACGCCCGCGACCACCACGGTCGGCACGGACAGCACGGCGGCGAGGCGTCCGGCGCGCTCGCGCATCTCGCCGTCCGTCTTGAGCGAGATGAAGATCGCGCCGTGCGTGAGGAACAGCAGAGTCGTGGTCGCGCCGCCGAGGAGGGCGAACGGGTTGAGCAGCTCGAAGAAGCCCGACACCATCTGGTGGTCGGCGTCGATGCGCACGCCCCGGACGAGGTTCGCGAAGGCCACGCCCCACAGCACCGAGGGAACCCAGGACCCGATCGTGATGGCCCAGTCCCAGCGGGCCCGCCAGGTGTCGTCGTCGATCTTGCCGCGGTACTCGAAGGCGACGCCCCGGATGATCAGGGCCGCGAGGATGAGCAGGAGCGGCAGGTAGAAACCGGAGAACATCGTGGCGTACCACTCGGGGAACGCGGCGAACGTCGCTCCACCGGCCACCAGCAGCCAGACCTCGTTGCCGTCCCAGACCGGGCCGATCGTGTTGATGACCAGGCGCCGGTCCGTGTCGGTGCGCGAGAGTGGCCGCATCAGCATGCCGACCCCGAAGTCGAAGCCCTCCAGGACGAGGTAGCCGAGCCAGAGCACGGCGATGAGCAGGAACCAGAGCAGGGGCAGATCCATGATGTCCTCGCCTCAGTACGCGAACGAGAGGGGCCGGGAGTCCTCGGAGCCGTCGTCGGGCTCGTCGCTCGGCGCGGGAGCCACGCCGAGGGCGGCGTAGCGGCGCATCAGGGTGAACCAGACGACGGCGAGGACGCTGTAGAGCGCGGTGAACGTGAGCAGGGAAGCGAGCACCTCACCCACCGGGACGCTGGTGGAGACGCCGTCCTGGGTGAGCATGCGGATCAGCTCGGGGCCGGTCGGGTTGGGCGCCACCACCCAGGGTTGGCGACCCATCTCGGTGAAGATCCAGCCGAAGGACGCGGCAGCGAACGGCATCGGGATCGCCACCAGGCAGAGGCGGGCGAACCACGCCTTGTCGGTGATGCGGCCCTTGCGCAGGAGCCAGAGCCCGGCCAGTGCAAGGGCCGCGGAGCCGGCCGCGAAGCCGATCATCAACCGGAAGCTCCAGTACGTCACGGCGAGGTTGGGCTGGTAGTCGACGTCCGGGCCGTACTGGGCGGCGTACTGCGCCTGGATGTCCTGCACGCCCGGCAGGTAGCCGTTGAAGTCGCCGGTGCCGAGGTAACTCGTCACCCCGGGGATGGTGAGGATGTGCCGGACCCCCTCGCAGCTGTTCGAGAGGTCACCGATCGTGAGGATGGAGAACGAGGCGCCCTCTTCGCCCACGCACAGCGCCTCGGCCGCCGACATCTTCATCGGCTGCTGCTCGTACATCAGCTTGCCCTGGTAGTCGCCGGAGACGACCACCCCGACGCCGGCCAGCACGATCGTGATGAGGCCCAGCATCGCCGCCGGGCGGTAGACGGTCCGGGCCAGGTCGAGCTCGGAGCTCCGCGCGGCGCGCACCATCAGCCAGCCGGCCAGGCCCGCGACGAACGTACCCGCCACGAGGAGCGACGTCGAGATGGTGTGGCTGTATGCGGCGACGAGCGTGTTGTTCGTCAGGAGCGCACCGAAGTCGACCATCTCCGCACGGCCGGTCTCCGGGTTGAAGACGGCACCCACCGGGTGCTGCATCCACGAGTTCGCCGCGAGGATGAAGTAGGCGGAAAGGTTCGTGCCGATCGCCACGGCCCAGATGCAGGCGAGGTGGATCTTCTTCGGCAGCTTGTCCCAGCCGAATATCCACAGCCCGAGGAATGTCGACTCCAGGAAGAACGCGGCGAGTCCCTCGATGGCGAGAGGCGCCCCGAAGACGTCGCCCACGAACCGGGAGTACTCGCTCCAGTTCATGCCGAACTGGAACTCCTGCACGATGCCGGTGACGACGCCGATCGCGAAGTTGATGAGGAGCAGCTTGCCGAAGAACTTCGTCAACCGGAGCCAGTGGTCCTTGCCGGTGACGTTCCACAGGGTCTGCATGATCGCGACGAGCGGCGCGAGGCCGATCGTGAGCGGGACGAAGATGAAGTGGTAGACGGTGACGATGCCGAACTGCCACCGCGCGACGTCGAGGGCTTCCACAGGCGTGCCTCATCCCTTTCGGCGCCGGGCCGGAACAGGGCCCACGCTATGAGCGGGCGCCGGGAGCGGGTCGGGACCTTGGTCCCAGATCGTGACGACTCGTCACCTCGCCCACCGGGTCTTCGAGCGTGTGATGTGCGATACTTGAGGCGGTGCATCGGCAGTTCCATACCCGCTGGTGCACCCGACGACATCCGCATAGGTAGTTGGGGTTATGAGACCACGCGCCGCCACGTTGGCTGGCGCGGGCCAGGACCGACCACCCGGCGACGTGCCCACACGGCACGCGATGGAGTCGGCGGTGCTTCGACGCGAGTGTTCGCGAGGATCACCACACACTCGACTTCCGACGGCGGCCAACCGGCCGACGCCGACGAACCGCCCGCGGGCGCCAGGTGGGTATGGCTGGTGAACCGGGTTTCGGGAGCACACCCGTGTCAGAGAACTTCAGCAACGAGACCACCGCACCGACCACCCCCTCGCGTCCCCGCCGGTCCCGGCGCGCGACGCGTCCGGTGATGACGCCGGAGGAGCACGCCGCAGCCGCGGTGGCCGCGGCCACCGACACCGCTCAGGGCGGAGCGGTGTCCCAGAGCGGGGAGAGCGCCCCCCAGCACGACGCCGCGGCCCACCAGGACAGCGCCCAGCCCCAGGCCAGCGCCCAGCAGGCGGCCCAGGACGGCCCGGTCGCCGAGG
>JAENWO010000472.1 GCA_016649925.1 Actinomycetales bacterium | reverse complement strand
TCTACCTCAAGCGCCTGTCCGACGTGGACCTCGGCGTCCGGCGCGAGCTCGCCGCGCGCTCGCTCGCCTCGGCCCGCTCCGAACCGCCGTGACGACGCTGTTGCTGGCGGACGTGCGGCTGGTCGGTTCTGACGGCTCGCCGGTGGACCTGCTGCTGCGCGACGGCCGGATCACCGAGATCGGTCCCTCTCTGGCGCCCGACGGCGGTGCACGCGTGGTCAGCACGGGCGGCAGGTGGGCGATGCCCGGGTTGTGGGACGCGCATGTGCACGTCTCGCAGTGGGCGAGCGCCCGGCACCGCCTGGACCTCGCCGCGTGCCGTTCGCTCGAGGAGTGCCTCGCCGCCGTGGCCGAACGGCTGCGCGACGAACCCCGCGCCGAGGAGGTGATCGGCGGCGGCGTCTGGCACGCCCGCTGGCCGCAACCGCCCCACGCGGAGCTGCTGGATGCCGTCACAGGGGACGTACCCACCGTGCTCGTGGGCGGGGACGTCCACTCGGCGTGGCTGAACACCGCAGCCCTTCGCCGGTACGGGCTCGCACCGCACCACGGGCTGCTGCGTGAGAACGAGTGGTTCGCCCTGATGCCGCGTCTCGGTGCGACCGATCCCGCCGTGCTCGACGGGTGGGTCAGCGACGCCGGACGCGCCGCTGCCGCTCGCGGCGTGGTCGGGGTGGTCGACTTCGAGGCGGGCGACAACCTCACCGACTGGTCCCGCCGGTTTGCGGGCGGGTTCCACACCCAACGGGTGCGGGCCAGTGTGTGGCCCGACCATCTCTCAACGGCTATCGCCCGCGGGCTGCGCACCGGCGACGTCGTCGACCCCGCAGGCGGCCTGCTCACGATGGGTCCGCTGAAGATCATCGGCGACGGTTCGCTGAACACCCGCACGGCGTTCTGCCACGAGGCGTTCCCGGATGGCTCCCACGGCGGCCTCAACGTCGCACCGGACCAGCTGGAAGCACTCATGCGCCGGGCCGCCGCCGCCGGCATCGACTCGGCCATCCACGCGATCGGTGACCGGGCGAACACCGTGGTCCTGGACGCGTTCGACCGGGTCGGCGCCCGCGGCAGCATCGAGCACGCCCAGCTGCTCACCCGCGCGGATGTCGCGCGCTTCGCCGCACTGGGCATCACGGCGAGCGTGCAGCCGGAGCAGGCGATGGACGATCGCGACGTGGCCGAGGAGCAGTGGGCCGGCCGCACCGGACGTGCCTATCCGCTCGCCGACCTCGTGCGATCGGGCGCCCGGCTGGCCTTCGGGTCGGACGCACCCGTCGCACCGTTGGACCCGTGGTTCGCCATCTCCTCGGCCGTCACCCGCAGCCGGGACGGCCGCGCACCGTGGCACCCGGAGCAGGCCATCGGGCGCGGCGTCGCCCTGACGTCCTCCTGGGGCGGCGTCGCGCGCCTCGCCCGGGGGGGACCGGCGGACCTCGTGCTGCTCGAGGACGACCCGTTCGCCGTCGTCCCGGAGGCATTGCGCGGCACGACGGTCGCGGCGACTCTCGTCGCGGGACGGTTCACGCACTCGACGCTCACATCGGACTGACCGCATGCACTTGGGGACCGGCCCCGAGCAGCTCCGGGAGACGCGTGCCGAGCCGCGTCGCGCGGCTCCTCAAAGTGTGCGGTGTCCTCAGTCGCGCGAGAGCGGGCGGGATCCGAGGGTGTAGCGCACCTGCTGCGTGAAGGAGATCGTCCCGTCCGGGCGCCGGACGTCCTCCAGCGCGGAGCAGGCCCGGCGCCGGACCTGTTCCCGCAGCGCTTCGGGCACCGCCTCCCACATGGCGCGCTGCCCGTGCGACCAGCTGAACTCGTACCAGTGGTCGGGGTCACGCAGGACGGCCTCCACCGTCGCGGACACGGTGCGGACGTCCTCGAACCCGGCGCCCGAGAGTAACGCCTCCATGCCGGCGTCACTGCCGAAGCGGCCCCGTTGACCGCTCGTGCGGGCGTCCAGCATGCGCTGCGGCAGGTACGGCGTGAAGACCGCGTCCACCGCGTCCCAGCCGTGGTCGTTGCGTCCGAACGTCGCCACGCCGAGCCGACCCTCCGGGCGCAACAAGCGTCGCCAGGCCGTCAGCGCTGCGGCCGGGTCAGGCAGGAAGAACAGCACCAGCGAGGAGGCGATGAGGTCGAAACCTGCCTCCTCGACCACCGGTGCCATCGCGTCGGAGACGTGCACCTCGACGTTGGCCAGGAGCTGCGCCGCAGCGGCCGCCCGGGCGAGCGCGACCATCCGTGGGGCCAGGTCGACGCCCACGACGTGGCCGCCCGGGCCGACCTCCTCGGCGAGCCGGAGCAGGACCGCCCCCTTGCCGCAGCCGACGTCGAGTGCGCGGTCGCCGAGCTGCGGTTCGAGGGCCTCCACGAGGCCGGTGGCGATCGGACCGAACCCCGACGGCGTCGTAGGTCTCGGCGGCCCGGTCGAAGACGCCGGCGATGCCGCCGCCGGGCGGGCCGGTGCGCTCCGGGGACACCGGCCCCGCCGGGGACCGGTCGACCGCGACCCCGCCCGGGGGGCGCCGCAGCT
>JAENWO010000071.1 GCA_016649925.1 Actinomycetales bacterium | reverse complement strand
CTCCAACCGGTGAGCTAGCTTGCACCGTCTCGCGCGCGAGCTAGCTTGCACCGTCTCGCGCGCTGGTCACATCCGCTCGGGCGCAGCGATGCCGAGCAGATGCAGACCCTCCTCGAGCGTGCGGCGGGCGAGGTCGCACAGGGCCAGACGGCGCTCACGCACCACGCCCTCGGAGGCGAGCACCGGGCAGGCCTCGTAGAGGTCCGTGAACGCGCGCGCGACGTCGTACAGGTACCCGCACAGCCGGTGGGGCTCGAGGGTGGCGCCGACCTCCACGAGGGTGTCGCCGAATGCGTCCAGGGTCAGGGCGAGCGCCCGTTCCGGCGGCTCGAGCGGGAGATCGCCGACGGCGGTGGGTGCGCCGGCCGGAGCCGTCAGGCCGCGTTCGGCCGCCTTGCGCAGGATCGAGACGATGCGGGTGTGCGCATACTGCAGGTACACGCCGGTGTTGCCGGTGAAGGACACCATCCGCTCGACGTCGAAGACGTAGTCCTTGATGCGGTTCGTGGACAGGTCCGCGTACTTCACGGCTCCGATGCCGGCCTGCTCCGCGATCACCCGCAGGTCGGCCGCGTCCATTCCCACGCCCCTGATCTCGGCGCCCTCGCGCACGACGGCGGCCGCGGCGCCGACGGCGTCGTCCAGCAGGCTCATCAGCCGGACAGTGCCTCCGGCGCGGGTCTTGAAGGGCCGATGGTCCGCGCCCAGCACGGAGCCGAACGGCACGTGGACAGCCTCCACCTGCTCGGGGTCGAGCCACCCGGCCCGCCGCGCGGCCTCGAAGATCAGCCGGAAGTGCAGCGACTGGGGGGCGCCCACGACGTACAGGATGCGGTTCGCGTGCAGCTCACGGACCCGGTAGCGGATCGTCGCCAGGTCGGTGGTGTCGTAGCCGTAGCCGCCGTCGCTCTTGCGGACCATGAGCGCGACAGGCTCGTCGTCCGGGCCGTTGACCTCCTCGGAGAGCACCACGAGCGCGCCGCGTGAGTGCACGGCGATGCCGGCATCCTCCAGCTCACGTGCGACGTCGTCGAGCTTGTCGTTGTAGAAGGACTCCCCGGCCGAATCGTCGGCGGTGAGGAGGACCCCGAGTCGGGAGTACACCTCGTCGAACGCGTACTGCGACTCCGTGACGATCTCCCGCCAGGTGGCAAGGGTGCCCTCGTCCCCCGCCTGCAGCGCGACCACGCGGGCGCGGGCCCGGTCGGCGAAGGCCTCGTCGTCGTCGAACTGCTTGCGGGCCGCCCGGTAGAGGCCGTCCAGGGCGGAGACGCTCGAGGCCTGGTCGCCGTCGTCGTCCTTGCCGACAACCTCCTGGTGGCGCCATGGCCGCTCGGGGTGCTCGTCGATGAACTGGATCAGCATCCCGAACTGCGTGCCCCAGTCGCCCAGGTGGTTCTGCCGGACGACGTCCGAGCCGAGGAACCCGAGCACCCGGGCGAGGGCGTCGCCGATGATCGAGGGGCGCAGGTGCCCGACGTGCATCTCCTTGGCGATGTTCGGTGCCGAGTAGTCGATGACGGTGCGCCGACCGGTCTCCGGCGCGGCGACACCGAGGCGAGCGTTGGCGAGGCGAGCCGCGACCTGGCGCCACAGGGCGGCGTCCGAGACGGTGAGGTTGACGAAGCCAGGACCGGAGACGACCGCCTCGCTGATCAGGTCACCCGCGGGGAGCTGCTCGCGCACGCGCTCGGCGACCTCGCGCGGGGTGGAGCCCACCTTCTTGGCGAGCGCGAGCGCCGCGTTCACCTGCAGGTCGGCGTGGTCGCTCGGCCGGATGAGCGGGTCGGCACCTGCCTGCTCGGGGTAGGCGGCCGCGATCGCGGCACCCACCGCATCGGTCAGCTGGAACTGCAGGGACGGGACGGCGTCGAGCACGGAATCAGGCACGACAGCCATCATCCCATCACCGCACCCACCTCACCGCACCCACCGGCCGGTTGAGCCGGACACAGCGAAGGCCCGCACCCGTCGCAAGGACGGTGCGGGCCTTCGCTGGTGACGTCAGTCGTTCTTCGCGTCGTCGACCTTGTCCTTGATCGAGTCCGTGGCGTCGGTGACCTTGTCCGAGACGTTCTTCGCAGCGTCCGCAACGGCGTTGCCAGCCTCGTCGGCGACGTGCTTCGCCTTGTCGGCGGCGGACGCGGTGTCGTTCTCGTGGGAGCCGAACGCGGCAGCGGCCGGCGCGGCGGTCTCGCTCGCACCCGGGGCGACGGCGTCGTCCCAGTACTCCTCGGCCCACGGGTCGTCCACGGGCTGGGTGCGGCGCCAGATCAGCACACCGGCGCCGGCGACGGCGCTGCCGACGAGGACCCAGCCGAGCGTCTTGCCCAGCGCGCTCCCGCCCTTGGCGGCCTTCTCCTGCTTCGCGACGGCCTTCTCGGCGGCCTCGACGGCGGCGTGGGCCTTGCTCTGGAGCCCGTCAGCCCCGCCCTTGGCAGCCTTGGCGGCCTCCTCCATCGCGGCGATCACCTTCGGGATGACGTCGTCGACGATCTTGTCGTGGGCGACGTCCACCGCGCCCCGGCTCTTCTCCGCATAGTCGGCGACCTTGGGGGCCGCCGCCTGCACACCGGAGCGCCAGGCCTTGTCGACCTTCGGCGCGGCCCAGTCATAGGCGGCCTCGACCTTCGGCCCCGCCCACTCCTTGCCATGCTCGGCGAAGTGCTTCGCGACCTTGCCGGCTTCGGTGGCCTGCTCACTCAGGTGGTCGGTGGTGATCTTGTCCTTGCGCGACATGTGCTCTCCCCTGTTCCCTTCCCGCGGGTACCCACGGGAAGATCGATGCGGATCGTCGGTCTGAGGTCCCTATCGTGCCACCCGCGGGGGAGAAGTGCATACGCGATCGTCACCGTCTTCGCTGAGAGCATGACCGGCACGATCACCGGGCGATCAGTGGGAAGATAGGCGCCATGGACGCGATTCTGCACACGAGCGCCGGCGACATCGTCGTCGAGCTGCTCCCCCACCACGCCCCCAAGACCGTGAAGAACTTCACCGACCTGGCCACCGGCGGCCGCGCCTGGCGCCACCCGGCCACGGGCGAGGAGAGCACGAGGCCGTTGTACGACGGCACGATCTTCCACCGGGTCATCCCGAACTTCATGATCCAGGGCGGCGACCCGCTCGGCACCGGCACCGGCGGACCGGGTTACGCCTTCGACGACGAGATCCACCCCGAGCTGAACTTCTCCCAGCCGTACGTGCTCGCGATGGCGAACGCCGGCAAGCAGATGGGCCGCGGCACGAACGGTTCGCAGTTCTTCATCACGACGGCGCCCACGACCTGGCTGCAGGGCAAGCACACGGTCTTCGGCAAGGTGAAGGACCCGGCGTCCACCGCCGTCGTCGACTCGATCAACACCTTATCGACCGACCCGCGCAACGACCGCCCGGTCGAGGACGTCGTCATCACCTCGATCGAGATCGTCGACGCGTCCTGACCCACCAGGACCTGATCCCAGAGCGATGACCGCCTACCCGCCCGCGCCGCCCCCGGGGCAGCAGGGCTCCACGCAGGCTCCGCCGGTCTGCCCGCGCCACCCCGACCGGGTCTCGTACGTGACTTGTCAGCGGTGCGGGCGTCCGGCGTGCCCGGAGTGCCAGCGACCCGCGGCGGTGGGCATCCACTGCGTCGACTGCGTGCGGGACGCGCAGCGATCCGCCCGCCCGCAACGCACGGTGCTCGGCGGGCGGGTCAGCGGCACCGGTCGCCCGGTGACCACGATGACTCTGATGGGGATCTCGATCGCGTTGTTCCTGCTGCAGCAGGTGCTGCCGGGCGTCCGGTCCTCGCTCATCTTCACGCCCGCCATCGGCGAGATCCAGCCGTACCGCATGCTGACGACGGCGTTCCTGCATGCGGGCTTCCTCCACCTTGCCTTCAACATGTACGCGCTGTGGATCGTGGGGCCGTTCCTCGAACGCCTCCTCGGCCGCTGGCGGTACATCACCCTCTACCTGCTGAGCGCGTTCGCCGGCACCGTCTCGGTGCTGCTCCTGGCGGCCCCGCAGGACTGGAACGTGGGCACCGTGGGCGCCTCCGGCGCCGTGTTCGGCCTGTTCGCAGCCATCGCGGTGGTGCTGCGTCGGACCGGGCGCAACGCCAACCAGATCCTGATCGTCATCGGCATCAACGTCGTCATCAGCTTCCTCGTGCCCGGGATCTCCTGGCAGGCCCACTTCGGTGGACTGCTTGTCGGTGGGCTCCTCGGAGCACTGTTCGCCTACTTGCCCCAGAAGTACCGAAGGACCGGCGCTGTGGCCGGAGCTGCCCTCGTGGCGGTACTGCTCCTCGCCGCCACTTTCGGCGTGTACGTCACCCACTAGCGGCGCTCAGCGCTGCGTCTGGCCATCGGCGCTCGGCGTCGGGCCGGGCCCTCCGCCCGGGCCCTCCGCCCGGGCCGGTCCTCGGATGCTCGCGCGGTGCCTCTGCCCGCTCCTCCATGCAGCTCACTGCGGCCCGGCCGGGGCCAGACCGGTCCGTGCGCGCCGTCGAACCTCTGTACACAGACTTGTTCACACCTGTGGAATTACACCGGTGTAGTTCTCCACAGCTGTGGACCCGCCTGGGGACAACCGGGTGCTGACATGGGAACGGGGACCGCGCCACCGGGCATGGTCGCCGGTCGGCGAGCGAGTGCGATCAGCGCCAGCGCATGGTCATGATGAAGCCGACCATCATGACGGCGAAGCCGATCGCGAGGTTGTAGGAGCCGATGCCCGGGATTGGTCCGGCGGACTGCATGATGTAGGTGACGACCACCCAGACGAGCCCGACGATAAGCAGCGTCACCATCGCCGGTGCCCACCACGTCGGGTTCGGCTTGACCGCGGTCGAGGCGGACGGTGGGGTGTAGGCCGGCTTCTTGCGCGGCTTGGACTCGGGCATGGTGACGGGCTCCCTCGGCTGGCGTGATCTGGACCAATCCTAGACTGCGCGGGAACCTACACTGGGTCGCATGACCAACCACCGCCACCGCGCGTCCCGCCTCAGGCCGGGTCGCTCGTCCCTGGCGCTGGGCCTCGTCGGTGTGGTCGCGGGCGTCCTGTTCTCCACGAACGCGACGCTCTTCTCGCAGGCGACCGAGCGGCAGCCGCAGAACCTCCAGGAGCTGGTCCGCGCCGAGAGTGCCCGGCTCGAGACGACGAATGCCGACGTGACGGCCCTGCGGGCAGACGTCGACGCCCTCCTCAGCGAGCAGGCGGCGGCCAACCCGGAGACCGCCGCCAGCCCCGAGCTGGCCTTCGCCGCGGGGCGCGTCGCCGTGGCCGGGCCGGGCGTCGAGGTGCGGCTGTGGGACGCCCCCCAGGTGAGTGACGTGCCCGACGACGTCCGCGTGGACGACCTCGTGGTGCACCAGCAGGACCTGGAGGCCGTGATCAACGCGCTGTGGGCCGGGGGAGCCGAGGCGGTCACCGTGCAGGGTCACCGGGTGACTGCAACCACGGCGATCCGTTGCGTGGGCAACGTTCTACTCCTCGACGGCAGCACCTACTCGCCCCCCTACGAGGTGGCAGCGATCGGTGACCAGGACGAGCTGGTCAGCGGTCTGATGTCGTCCCAGCCGGTGCAGATCTACCTGCAGTACGTCGACGCCGTCCGCCTGGGCTGGTCGCTGACCCGGGAGAGCAAGATCGAGATGCCGAGCTACGACGGCAACCTGAGCGTGACGTACGCCCGCGTCCCCGGTGACGAGCCGATCACGCTCAACCCGGCCGGCACGGCGGACCAGGGAGACCCGAATGGCACCGCCTGAGGCCGTCGCGGTGACCGAGCAAGCGCAGCGCGGGTCCGCGCGCGGCCGCACCCCGACCACACGGCGGCGCAACACCGGGCCCGGACGCCCGGCGTCGCCCGCCGCCCGCATGGTCGGCGGGCTCGGCGAGCTGTTCATCACCCTGGGGGTCCTGCTCGGCCTGTTCGTCGTGTGGCAGCTCTGGTGGACGGACGTCGAGGGCACCCGGGCGGCTGCCTCGATCGTGTCGCAGTTCGAGGAGAGCCTTCCCGATTCCCCCGAGGTCGCCGCCACCCCGCAGCAGGGCGATCCGCCGGCCGAGGTCGCCGTCGGCAACGCCCAGCGGTTCGGCACGCTCCTCGTCCCCGACTGGGGACCCGGCTACAAGGTGCCGATCGCCGAGGGGGTGGGCCGATCCGACGTGCTCGACGTCGGGCCGGTGGGCCACTACCCGAGCACGGCGATGCCGGGCCAGGTGGGCAACTTCGCGCTCGCCGGTCACCGGCAGACCTACGGCAAGCCGTTCTTCGCGATCGACACGCTCAGCCCGGGCGAAGCCCTGATCGTCCAGACGGCCGCGGCTTGGTACGTCTACCGGGTCACCGGCACCGAGATCGTGTCGCCGGACGACGTCGGGGTGGTCGCGGCCGTTCCCGGAGACCCGGCCGCCTCCCCGACCGAACGGATGATCACGCTCACCACCTGCCACCCGCTGTGGTCCACCGCCGAGCGGTACGTGGTCCACGGGGTCCTCGACTACTGGGTGGACCGCGCTGACGGCCGGCCCGCCGAGCTCGTCGACGCAGGGGAGGCCTGATGTACGGATGGATCTGGCGACAAATGCCGGGGCCGGCCTGGCTGCGGGCGGTCGAGTCGGCGGCGCTCGTCCTGGTCGTCGTCGCGGTGCTCTTCACCTGGGTGTTCCCGGCAATCGCCCCCTACCTGCCGTTCAACGACCAGACCGTGGGCGAGAACTGATGAGCACCGGATCCCGGATCCTCGTGGTGGACAACTACGACAGCTTCGTCTACACGATCGTCGGCTACCTCCAGGAGCTCGGGGCCGAGACCACCGTGGTCCGCAACGACGACCCGCTGTTTGCGGAGCAGGGCCTGCTCGACGAGTACGACGGCGTCCTCGTCTCGCCCGGTCCCGGCACCCCCAAGGAGGCCGGCGTGAGCATGGAGATCATCGAGCGCTGCGCTGCGGCCGAGATGCCGATGCTCGGCGTGTGCCTCGGGCACCAGGCGCTCGGGGAGGTCTACGGCGGGGTGGTGAGCTATTCCCCGGAGCTCATGCACGGCAAGACGTCCGCGGTGGAGCATGAGGGACACGGCGTCTTCTCGGGGCTGCCCTCACCGTTCACGGCAACCCGGTACCACTCCCTCGCTGTCCTGGCCGAGACCGTTCCGGACATCCTGGAGGTGACGGCACGCACCGCGAACGGCATCGTGATGGGCTTGCAGCACCGCACCCTGCCGCTGTACGGGGTGCAGTTCCACCCGGAGTCGGTCCTCACGGAGGGTGGGCACCGCCTGCTCGCGAACTGGCTCGCCGCCACCGGTGACGAAGGTGCGGTCGCGCGCAGCGAGGGCCTGGCACCGCTCGTCACCCGCTGACGCCTGCGGACAGCGTCACCTCCACGGTGCTGTCGACCTGCACTTCGGTCCCGGTCTCGGGCGTCCAGCTCACCGTGGTGCCCGCTGGGATCGTCGGGTCGGTAACCGGCTCCTGGAAATCGGCTTGCAGCTCGGCCGCGGTGAGCGCGGTGTTGACGCCGGCCTCGTCGAGGCCGGTGAGGTCCGGCACAGCGACAGTGGTCGGCTCCGGGGTGGGCTCCGGGGTGGGCTCCGCCTGCGAGATGACGATCTCCACCTGGCTGCGGATCGGGATGAGGTCGGTCCGGTTCTGCGTGAGCACCACGTCGACCGGACCGGCGTCGTCGCGGAAGGTGATCACGGCGGTGAGGTTGAGGTCGGTGAGGATCTGCTGAGCTTCCTCCAGGGTCTGCCCGGTCAGGTCCGGCAGGTTCACGTTCCCGGTGCCCAGGATGATCGTGATCTCGGTGTCCGGCGCGACGTCCTGGTTCGCTGCCGGCTCGGTGCGGATCGCCTCGTCCGCCGCGTGGGAGGGGTCGTTCTCGGTGGAGGTGCGGATATTGGTGAAATCGGCACCGCTGAGCGTCTCGCGCGCGCGGTCCTGGCTCATCCCCTCGACGTCCGGGATGGTGCGCACGTCCGGACCTGCGGACAGCGTCACCTCCACGATGCTGTCGACCTGCACTTCGGTCCCGGTCTCGGGCGTCCAGCTCACCGTGGTGCCCGCTGGGATCGTCGGGTCCGCAGCCGGCTCCTGGAAATCGGCTTGCAGCTCGGCCGCGGTGAGCGCGGTGTTGACGCCGGCCTCGTCGAGGCCGGTGAGGTCCGGCACAGAGACAGTGGTGGGCGGCGGAGGCTCGGTCTCCCGGTTCATCAGCAGGAAGGCGATGCCGATGGCTGCCGCGATACCGATGAGGGCGAGGACCCAGAGAAGTGCTCTGTTGCTGCGGCGCTCGGGTTCCGCCCCCTCCTGCACCTCGCGGCGGGTCGTGGGCGCAGCCACGGCGGTGCTGCCCCCGCCGAAGACCTGCGTGGCCGGCCCGCCGGGCCCGCCGGCGGCGCCGGCGGCTAGCGCACCGAGAGCAGGAGCACCCACCACGCCGTTGTGCTCGGCGGCCTCGAGGTCGGACCGGAACTCGGCGGCGTTGGAGTAACGCTGCTCGCGGTCCTTCACCAGAGCCTTCATGACGATCCGGTCGAGAGCCTCCGGGACGTCGGGGGCGTGGGCGCTCGGAGGCTGAGCCTCCTCGCTCACGTGCTGGTACGCGACGGCGACGGCGGAGTCCCCGATGAACGGTGGCCGCCCGGTGAGGAGCTCGTAGAGCAGACAGCCGGTGGAGTACAGGTCGGAGCGGGCGTCGACGACCTCGCCGCGGGCCTGCTCGGGGGAGAGGTACTGCGCGGTGCCGACCACGGCGTGGGCCTGCGTCATCGTGGCGGCGGAGTCGGCCATCGCGCGGGCGATGCCGAAGTCCATCACCTTCACCGCCCCGGCCGGCGTGAGCATCACGTTCGCGGGCTTGATGTCCCGGTGGACGATCCCGGCATGGTGGGAGTACTCGAGGGCGGCGAGGATCCCGGCGGTGATCTCGACGGCCTCGTCGATCGGCAGGGCCGAGCCGTCCCGGAGGAGGTCGCGGACGGTGTGCCCCTCGACGTACTCCATGATGATGAAGGGGGCGTGCACCTCGGCGCCGTTGGGCGAGGTGAACGTCTCCTCGCCGGTGTCGTACACCGACACGATCCCGGGGTGGTTCAGCGACGCGGCGGACTGCGCCTCGCGACGGAACCGGGCATGGAAACTGGGGTCCCGGGCCAGGTCGGCGCGGAGCATCTTGATCGCCACCGTCCGGCTGAGCCGGTTGTCCCGGCCGATGTGCACCTCGGCCATGCCACCACGGCCGATCAGCTCACCGACCTCGTAGCGGCCGGCCAGCATGCGTGGAACGTCGTCCGCCACTTAGCGTTCCTTCACTCTCGGTGACCCAGCCGCACGTCTTGTGGACGCTGAGAACATGGGCGCAGCAACAGCCACTCCTGCTGCCGTGTCGCCCAGCCTACTAAGCCACAGCAGCACGAGAGTCAGCAGGGCGACTCCGAGGACCAGTCCGGCCGCCCAGACCCACCCCCCGAGCAGCCGCATCCCACGCAGCGTCGTATGTGCGGCCAGGGTCCGACGGCGGTGCACGCCTGGTGTGCGCGCTGTCGCCGGATGCACAGCTCGCCGGGTGAGGGGCGTCGGTCCGACGGGCGTGACGGCGCCGACGTCCATCGAACGGGTGAGGCGCCAGCGTACGGGGGGATCGTCGTGGGGCACGTTCCCGCTCTCCTCGGCGCGCGGCCCTCTGATCGCCGTCGCGCGTCCGGCGTCGGGGGCGGACGTGCGTGCGGCG
>JAENWO010000237.1 GCA_016649925.1 Actinomycetales bacterium | reverse complement strand
GTCGGGGTGGGCGGGCGCGGCCAGGGCGGCGCGGCGGGCGTCGGAGGTGGCCGCCACGGAGGCCATGATCTGCGCCTGGTCGATGCCGATCACCCCGGCCCGCAGCGCGGTGGTGGTCGCGGGTAGGTAGTCCCGCAGGGTGTGGGCGAGCTGGACCTCCTGCCGGGCCCGGGTCACGCTCATGTGGTGCGTCGCGGCCACGTACTGCGAGAAGGTGCGGATCGTGCGCGTGGCCCAGCGACCATCAGCCTCCTCCGCAGCCAACCACCCCAGCCGAGCACCCAGCAGGCGCTGAATGATCTGGTGCGCCTGGACGCTGGCCTCGCCGAGATGCGGACCGGAGCAGGTGATCCGCTCCTCGACCGGATCTACCTCGGTGATAGATTCGGTGAGCGCCGCGATCGCCGCCAGCTTCGTCTGCAGCGGCGCCTGGCTGAGCTTCGCAAGTAGTCGCGAGACCTTCGGCGGAAGGTTCGCGGACTCCGGTCGGTGACGCGTGTCCGTCGTGTCCACCGCGCTCACCTCCTCCGGGTCTGTAGAACGTCTGTACGAAACTCTACGACAGACCGCCGACATTCATCTCCGTCGAGAGCGCCCTGTGGATAAGTGGCCACGCCGGCAGTTCTGTGGGCGGCATCGGGAGTAGATCTGGCACGACCGCATCCGACGAGCGGCCATCGGCCCCCCTATGTCGCGCGCAGGTGGCATACAGGGACTGCTACCTGCTCATCACCCGAGGTGAGGCCGGCATCGACAGCATGACGCCGACCCGGACGCCTGCCCAGCGCGGCGCAGGCGCAGCGGAACTCGTGCGCCGCGGTGGGAGTGGCCGACCTCGAGTACCGCGACCATCCCGACGACGTCATCCACGACACGATGTGTCTCCGCGGGAGATCGCCGCCGCGATCCGCCGCCACTGGCCCGACGTCGTCATCACCGTCACCCACCGCGACTTCTTCGCCCTCGGCATGTTCAACATCGCCGACCACCGCATCGTCGGCCTGGCGGTGCTTGACACTGTCCGGGACGCAGCCAACCGCTGGATCTTCACCGACCTCACCGACCTCACCGACTTCACCGGCCCCGACGGGGATGCCCTCGAGCCGTGGTCCGGGGTGCGCTTCACGGGAGCCAGCGGTTTCGCCCAGCCGACCCACGCCGTCGACATCACTGACCACCTGAACGCCGGCATCCCCTCGTTGCGCGCGCACCGCGCCTACCCCGCCAGCATCTCCCGTGCCACGCCGAAGCCGGCGACATGCTCCGCGGCACGGCGATGGCGAATGCGGGTCTCTTCGGCGGCCGACCGGCTTGCACCTTCGAGCTCGTCGGCCTGCCCCCGGACATGAGCAAGCTCGGGCCACCCGCGAGGTCCGCCCACGCAGATGCCGAGCCCGACGGCGTCCCTTCGGGCTAGGCCGCCGGCGTCTCCTCGGGCGCGCCTCGCCCTGCTCGGATCCTTCCGGGCTACGCGGACAATGCGGATCCCGATGCGCCGCCGTCGAAAGTGGGTGACACTGGAGGTGGTGGCGAGAGCCGCCACCGCGAGGGCGTGGAGGTCACGATGAAAGCTACTGTGGGCGATCGGATCGTGGTCGCGTCGTCTCACACCGACGTGCCGGCCCGTGAGGGTGAGGTTCTCGAGGTGCACGGGCAGGACGGCGCGCCCCCGTGGATGGTCCGCTGGCGCGGTGACGGTCACGAGTCGCTGTTCTCACCGGGCCCGGACGTGTTCGTCGAGCACAAGAACATCTAGGTCGCGACACAAAGACCAGCGACTGCGGTCGCCCTTGACCGGTGGTGCGCGTCCTCGACCGGTCTCGCCCGGCTGCGCTCGCCTGCGCCCGGGAGTTCCCTCGCCCGGGGCCTCCGACCCCCGCGGCCCTTTCTAGATGCCGTGCAGCGCCGAGCGCAGCTTGGGAGCGAGTGCGGCCCCGTCCCTGCCACCGACCTCCGGCGTGGCCCGCGTGCGCCGGGTGCGGGTCGCCTCCGGGGTCGCCGTCGGTGTTCCGTGGGCGAGCACCTGCTCGCCGGGGGTCAGCTGTCGGATCGCGATCGCCGCGACGTTGCCCGGGTGCTCCGAGGCGAACTCGCGGTAGACCTTCGGGTCGTGCTGGCCGTCGTCGCCCACGAGCACCCAGCGGATGTCCGGAAACTCGGCGCGCAGCCGGCGCAGTGCGCCCCGCTTGTGCTCCTGGCCGGAACGGAACCAGCCGGTGTTGGTGGGACCCCAGTCGGTCATCAGCATCGGACCCTGAGGAAAGCCGTTGCGGCGCAGGAACTGGACGAGCGTGGGCATGATGTTCCACGCACCGGTGGACAGGTAGAACATCGGCGCACCGGGCACCCGCTGGAGGATCTCGTCGTACATCGACGCCATGCCGGGCACGATCCTGCGGGCGTTGCCGTGGCGGATGAACGTGTTCCAGACGGCGATGAACGGACGGGGCACGGAGGTGACCATGACCGTGTCGTCGATGTCGCTGACAAGGCCGAGGGTGACGGCGGAGTCGACGATCCGCACGCGTGCCGTCGTCGGCTGCGCGGCTCTGGCGTTGATAACGACGTCGTGCCAGCCCGGCTCCAGGCCGGGGGTGGGCACCACGAGGTCGATGTAGCCGCTGCGGTCCGTGCGGGTGGCGTGGTCCCTTCCCGCGATGCTGACCGTCACGGGCAGGTGGGTCACCGGGGCCGTGATGTAGGAGCGCCAGCCGCGCTGTGCCTCCAGCGCCTCGTCTGGCTCGCGGATGGTCGCCGCCGCGTCGCTGCTCGCCTCCGGCTCGCTGCGCCGCCCAAGGATCACCCGGCCGAGGACACGCACGAAGTCTGGGCTGCCGTACCCCGTGTAGCTGATCGTCCGCGGCAACCACCCCCGCGTGCGCAGGAACGGCGTGAGGCGGCGGTGGAGGCCGTCCTCGAGGTTCGCGGCGAGGTGCGTGGCGGACATGGCACCCAGGCTACGAGATCTCGCCGACCGGCGGCGGGCAGGGTGTGCGTCGGGCAGGCAGCGTCGGGCAGGCAGCGTCGGGCAGGCAGCGTCGGGCAGGTCACGGTCCGTCGCCGCCAGGGGCAGCGAATCGGCTTGGGTCCCCGCAATCGGTCCCGGGGACACATCGTGGCCGGTGGAACGTTGTCCACCGGCCCCGATGCTGCGCCCCGTTGCGCAGAGCGACTCGCGAGATCTAGATGCTCTGCTCCGGCGGGCGGGTCCCCGTCTCGTGCCGCTCGACGACCTCGGTGTGGCTGGTGTTGGTGCGCTGCTTCTGCATCACGAGCGCGAGGATGATCGCCAACGCACCGGCCGCCATGGAGATGTAGCCGACCATGGTCAGGTCTATCACGCTCCAGCTGTCGCGCACCGCGAAGCTCAGGACCGCACCGACCACCAGCAGGAAGATCCCGGTTCCGACACCCATGTCCGCACCTCTCTTCGGGCCCCGGTCAGGGCCGTACGTCTCTCATCGTGGCCCCGATCCGTCGGGACGGCACCTCGGGACGCGGCGGTCACGGGCAACGATTCCGTCACGATCTGCTCCCGGGCCGCTACGCACCTCGTGGCATCGCCTACCGTGCGGACATGGGCGACACCGGGAGAACCGCAGGTCGAGGGGCCATCGCGAGCATCGCCGTCGGCGTCGCGCTGACGGCGTGCGGGGCGCTCGGGCAGCAGTATCCGCCGGAGCCTCGGCCGACCACCGCGATCGACTGCGCGGACCTGGAGCCGCCCGGCGGCGCACCCGGTGACGCGCCGATCATGCTCACGCTGGGCGGGAAGATCGGCGGCTGGGGCAGCTCCGGCAGCAGCGGGATCACGGTGATCTACGCCGACGGCGCGGTCGCCGACTTCGAGGACGCACCGTTCGAGGCGACCGCCTCCCGCCCGGGCGGCCTCCACGGCCGGTTCGTGGCTCCGTACTACGGCCCGTCCCCCGGGGTGTTCCGCGCCGGTCACCTCTCCAGCTGCGCGCTCGAGGAGCTCGTGGCCCAGGCGGACGTCGTGTTCGCCCAGCCCGACCGTGACTTCGGCCAACCGGGAATCACCGACCAGCCGTCCAGCACGGTGTCCTACCGTGCGCCGGGAACGGAACGGATCACCACGTACAGCATCTACGCGTTCGGGCACGAGCGCAACGACGACCGCGTGGACACGAACGTCAGCCGTACCCAGCTCGAGGCGCGCGACCAGGTGACCGAGATGATCAACTTCGTCACGGCCAACATCGTCCCGGGCGACCTGATCGGTGTGGAGCGGCTCGAGGTCTACAACATCGGCGGGGTGGCGGACGGCGAGGTGACCTGGCCGGGGCCGGTGCCGTCCGACATCATGACCACGCACGACTGCGGCGAGCTGAGCGGCGAGGACGCGGCCACGGTGTTCGAGTTCCTGGCCGCCGGCAACGAGCCCGGCGACGACCTCGACTACCGCTTCTTCGTGCGCACCCTCCCGCCGCTTCTGCCCGCCTGTTGAGGTGCCCGACGGCGGACCTCTCGGTCCGCTCGTCCGCGCACCTCAGGCGGGGCGCAGGACGGCGACGAGGAAGTTCGACTCGGGTGTGAAGGGGCGCAGGTCCCACGTCGACAGCAGGAGATCCGCCATTAGTCCCGCGGCCTCGGCGTCGGACAGGAACGCGTCGAACGTGTAGCCGCGCCCCGCGCCGAATCCGATCGCCGCCCTGCCGCCCTCGCGCAGGTGCGCGCGCATCCGGCGCAGCACCTCCTGCTGGGTGCCCTCGGCGAGGAACGTCATGACGTTGCCCGCGCAGACGATCGCGTCGAAGCCCTCGGTCAGGCCGCGGGACGGGAGGTCGAGCTCCGCGAGGTCGCCGACGAGCCAGGTGGGGCCGGGATGATCGGCCTCCGCCGCCTCGATGAGGACGGGGTCGACGTCGACGCCGACGACGTCGTGTCCC
>JAENWO010000246.1 GCA_016649925.1 Actinomycetales bacterium | reverse complement strand
GAACGCGGATGTTGAGGCCCCTGGTATCGTCTGGTGACTCGACCCGGACGTTGGTGGTTAATGTGCGCGGAAGGCGCTCGAGTACACCGACGATGTCGATGCCGGACTGTTCGACCCATGCTTGCCGCCAGGGGTCCACGACGTCGCTGCGCAGCACACTCATCATGTGGTCTGCATCGCGGAAGATGTAGGCGGCTGCAAGGAAGTCGAGCTGCGGCACGCCGGTGACGCCTCCCGAGACGCCCTGGACGTCGCCGCCGATGATCGCTTCCTGCGTCTCCAGCTCGCTGCCGAGCTGGCCGTCCGGAAGGATGGTGATCGTCAGCCGACCGTCGGTCCGCGCGGCGACAGCCTCCGACCAGCGCTCAAGCGCCTGCACCTCGAGCGAACCGCCGGCTGACGTTGCGCCGACGATCATCTCGTACTTCTCGCCGGCCCCGGTCGCGGAGCCTGTCGGCGTCGCTGCGGCCTCCTGCCCACCGCCCGTCGAACTGCAGCTCGCGAGCGTCAGGGCGAGCCCCGCGGCCACGATCGCCGCGAGCTGAGCGCGGCCTCTCCTTGTAGAACTCATCATCACGCTTCTCCGGTCTCTTCATTGAGTGGTGCGGAACTTGTCGTGGTGCAGAACTTGTGGTGGTGCCGCCGTCCACATCCCGAGGACACGGACAGGCTGGTGGTCGTCAGGCGGGCCGTCCCTCCGTCCTGGGGCTCGGAGAACGCCGTGGGGCGCTCATCAAATATCCAGACTTGCCGCTGAAGCTGGTCGAGAGGAACTCGATGTTGGCCGCGCGCACGCGCTCCCAGTGCTGGTGATGGACGTGCCTGGCCTGCTCCGCCTGGCGTGCGCGGATCGCCTCCACCACGGCTCGATGTTCCGCTGCCGAGTCGACGGCGCCGTGCGGGATCACGTGGAGCGTCACGAAGCGCAGACGTCCGATGACCGTCTCGACGCGGTCCATCACCACGTCGACGAGGGCGTTCTGGCCGAACTCCACGAGCAGCGCGTGGAACCGCGCGTCCGCTGCGACCCAGGCGGCCTTGTCATCTTCGGCGGCGGCATGCTCCATCCCGTCGACAGCGGCCGAGAGGGCACCGACTTGCTCCGCGCCAGCGGCCTCTGCCAACCGGAAGACGAGCATGCCTTCGAGGCCCATCGCCACGTCGTAGGCGTGCTCCACCTCGTCGCTGGTGATCCCACGGACTCTGGCTGACTGCCCGCCCGCGCTCTCCACCAGTCCCTCGGCCTCGAGGCGGACGAGCGCGGAGCGCACCGGGGTACGACTCACGCCGAGCCGCTCGGCTACCGCGAGGGTCGTCAGGGGGTGCCCGGGCCCGACCTCACCTTCGAGGATCGCTCGCCGCAGCTCGAGGTACACGCGTTCAGGGGCAGGCACACGGTCGGCCTGGCCGTTTATCGCCATGGTCAGTTCCCCTCGTCAGGACGCGGTTTGGGTGTGCGCGTCGAGGATGGCGCGCGCAAGGAGGACGTTGGCCTCCCGGCCCGCCCGTTCCGCCCCGAGCGTCGCTAGCTCGTCGGGCCCGAACGGAAGCCACTGCTCGATGATCACGCCGAGCCGGCCGCCCATGCGCGCGTCTGCGGCCGCAAGCGCGTCGAGCAGCGCTGAGATCCCCAGGAGCCCGTCGCCGAGCCTGCGGCCGACCACGTGCCCGCCGACCCCGTTCTCGTCCGGGACGACGGCGTAGTCCTTGAGATGGAGGTTGACCGCGTGAGGCGCCAGCATCCCGATCGTGTAGTCCGGCCACTCGTGGACCATGATCGAGTTTGCGGTGTCGAGGCAGACGCCCACGGCAGGACTCGCGACGGTCCGGACGATCGCATCGATCTCCGTGCTGGGGGTGAGGAAGTGGTTCTCGATGGCCACCGTGACGCCGGCTGCTGCGTAGCTCGGGGCGACCGCGCCGAGGGTCGCCTCGACCTCCCGCTGGGTGGGGTTCACGCCATCCGCGTCGAGAACGACCCGGACGACGTCGGCGTCCAGGTCGCGCGCGATCTCGAGGTGGCGAACCATCTGGTCCGGGGTGCACCCGGAGGTGCCGGTCTGCAGCCGCACCCCCGCCCGTGCCGCATGGTCACGCAGCCGACGACGCTGCCCGGCGTCCATCGCCTCCAGCTCCTTGCTGTCCGCGATCTGCAGGAGCATGCAGCCGAGGGTGGCCGTCTCCTCGACCATCGTGTTCAGCCGCATCGGCTCGGACGGCGAAAAAGCATCCGTCCCCACGGCCCAGCGATAGGCATAGCTTCCGATCCCGAGCTCCATCGTCCGCGTCCTCAGCGCACGAGGGCGGTCAATAGATACTCGGCGGCCTTCGCCGGCGACTTGTTGTCGATGAGATCCTGGAGCTCCGCCCGCCCGAGCTTCTCCAGCAAGGCGCCGATCGCGTCCATGCTGCGGACCGTGGCGTCGAAGGCCTCGACCGGGTCCCCGTGACGCGTGAAGACGTCATAGGAGAACCAGCCTTCCCAACCCATCCGGTCCAGGTAGAAGAGCGTCTCCACCATGTCCCACAGGTTCACGGCGCCCGGGACCATGTCCCAGTCCCACGCCCTGTTGTTGTCGTTGAAGTGCACGTAGAACAGCCGGCCGGCGCTGTGGGCCATCACGGCGCTCATCGCGGGTGTCTCACCGGCGATCAGCGCGTGCCCGACGTCCATGGTCACGCCGAGGTTCGGCAGGCCCACCTCGTCGCACAGGTGGAGGGTCGTGCCCATGTTGGGCACGATGATCCACGAGCGCGCCTCGAACGGCTTGTACTCGATCGAGACACGGACGTCATCGCGATGACCGACCGCCTCACGAAGGCCCTTGACCAGCCATGCCCACTGCTTCTCGTAGTCGGCCTGGAAGTTGTAGTCCCAGCCGTCGATCAGTGGGCAGACCGTCACCATGTAGGCGCCGAGGTCGGCTGCGAGGTCCATCGCGATCTTGAGGTCGTCCACAGCTCTCTGCCGGACGTTCGGGTCTGGGTTGGTGAACGAGCCGTAGCGCCAGATCGGGTCGGTCTTGACATTCAGGTTGACCGCCGCGACCTTCAGGCCGTTGTGCGCCAAGAGCTTCCTGGTCTCGTCGAAGTCCTCGAAGTCGGGTGGGTAGACCAGCTCGACGCCCGTCGCACCGGCGATCCCGGCGGCAGCCTTCAACCGCTCAGCCAGCCCTCGGCTGGGCTGGTACTCAGTGAAGCGGTCGGAGTACCGGCCCAGGATCCCCACCTGGATGCAGTGCAACATGTCCACGGCGTCAACTCTCCTCAAGCGTCTGGATCACCTCGTGGATCCACGTTAGGATCCAGAGGTTAGGCCGTAGACAGATGGACGTCAAGGGGGGGTCATGCGGAGAGGCTTCATCCCGCTCTCACCTGGGGACGCCATGACCGACCGACCGACCGGCCTGTTCGGCCGCCTGACGCCCGGTGGCCGCCGCAACTTCGCCGACGACCTGCGTGCCGAGAACACCGGCGCGATCCTGCTGCTCGTCGGTGCCGTCATCGCTCTGGTCTGGGCGAACTCCCCCTTCCGGGACGGCTACACCGCGCTGGGCGAGGCCGTCGTCGGCCCCGGTGCCCTGCACCTGGACCTGACCGTCGCGCAGTGGGCGACCGACGGGCTGCTGGCGATCTTCTTCTTCGTCGTCGGCCTCGAGCTCAAGCGCGAGATGGTCGACGGGCAGCTGCGCCGGCCCGCCACCGCGATCGTCCCGATCCTCGCCGCCGTGGGTGGCATGGCCGCTCCGGCGGCGATCTACGTCCTGATCAACGCGACGAACCCGAGCGGCTCGATGGACGGCTGGGCCATCCCGGTCGCCACCGACATCGCCTTCGCGGTCGCCGTCCTGACCGTCTTCGGCAAGCGGCTGCCCACCGCGCTGCGCGCCTTCCTGCTGACGCTCGCGGTCGTCGACGACCTGCTCGGCATCGTCGTCATCGCGATCTTCTACGCCGACGGCCTGCAGTTCGTCTGGCTCGGTGCGGCCTTCGCGACGATCGCCGTCTTCGGCGTGCTGGTGCGCCGCCGTGGCATGACCGCGTGGGTGCTGATCCCGCTGGCGCTGGCGGCCTGGTACTTCATGCACGCGTCCGGCATCCACGCGACCATCGCCGGTGTGATCCTCGGCTTCACCGTGCCGGCTCTGGCCCGGACCGGTGAGCGGCGGAGCGTCGCCGAGCACTTCGAGCACCTGTGGCGCCCGGTCTCCGCGGGTCTGGCCGTGCCGGTGTTCGCCCTCTTCGCCGCGGGCGTCAGCATGAGCCCGGACGACCTGGCCGGCGCTGCCGGGGACCCGGCAGCCCAGGGCGTCGCCCTCGGCCTGGTGCTGGGCAAGCCGATCGGCATCCTGCTCACCACGTTCCTGCTCGTGAAGCTCACCCGGGCCGACCTCGACGGATCGGTGCGGTGGCCGGACCTGGCCGCAGTGTCCGTCGTGGCGGGGGTCGGCTTCACCGTCTCGCTGCTGATCGGCGAGCTGTCCTTCGCTGAGACGTCGCCGCACGGCGAGCACGTCAAGGCTGCCGTCCTGATCGGCTCGCTCGCGGCGGCCGCACTCGGCGGAGCGCTGCTGACCTGGCGCAGCCGCGTCCACCTCCGGCTCGCGGACAACACCGGCGTCTAGCCGCCTAAACACCCACCGGCCTCATCCACCTTGACAAATTCCGCAGGGCCAACCTGTTGCATCTGCCGCGGTAATGCCCCTTGTCGAGAGTGCCAGAGGTGTCCCGTCCTCTTCGCCCCTGCCTCGACAACACCGGTTGCCGCCGCGCCTCGCGTCTT
>JAENWO010000053.1 GCA_016649925.1 Actinomycetales bacterium | reverse complement strand
CGCAGGCCAGGGCCTCGATCACGATGCCGGCGCTTCGGGCTCGCCCCGCAAGATGGCCACCAGAGCCGACGTGCTGACGATCACCCGGGCAGCCCGCGATCGTCGTAGAGCCGCACGTCAGCGGTGACGATGAGTCCGCGGTCCTGGGCCGTCAGGTCGGACTGGGTAGAACCGGTCAGACCTCTGCGGCCTGCTCCTCGACGGTCGCCCGTACCTCGTCCATGTCGAGGCGCTTGACGTCCTCGAGCAGCCGCTCCAGCGACGCGGCCGGCAGCGCGCCCGGCTGGGCGAAGACGAGGATGCGGTCGCGGAACACCATCAGCGTGGGGATCGAGGTGATGCCGGCCCGGGCGGCGAGGTCCTGCTCCGCCTCCGTGTCGACCTTCGCGAACGTGATGTCCGTGTGCTCGGCCGAGGCCTTCTCGAAGACCGGTCCGAACTGACGGCACGGCCCGCACCACGAGGCCCAGAAGTCGACCAGGACGATGTCGTTCGTCGTGATCGTGTCCTCGAACGTGCCTGCGGTGATGTCGATGGTGGCCATGTCTCTCCTTGTCCGGGGGTGTCCACGAAATGCAACAGGTATCCCGGAGGAGTATTCCCGCTCTCCTCGCGGGCTCAGGCGGGCCGCTCGCCGAAGACCGCCGAGCCCACCCGGACCATCGTCGCCCCGGCCGCGATCGCGACCTCGAGGTCGCGGCTCATCCCCATCGACAGCTCGCGCGCGTCCTGCGTCCCGGGGCGCCCGGAGCCGACGACGGCGTCCCGCACGGCGGTGAGGTGCTCGTACGAGCTCCGCACCACCTCGTCCACGGACGAGTTCGCGCCGATCGTCATGAACCCCCGTAGGCGGAGGTGTTCCAGCGCGCCGACGACGTGCGCCAGACCCGCTGCCTCCTCGGGGGTGACGCCGGACTTGCTCACCTCGCCCGAGGTGTTCACCTGGACCAGGACGTCCAGCTGACCGCCCCGCGCCTCGGCCGCCCGGTCCAGCCGCTGGGCGAGGTCGGCGGAGTCGACGGTCTGCACGCACTTCGCCCAGCGCAGCACCGATGACACCTTGTTCGACTGCAGGTGCCCGATGAAGTGCGTCTCGTGCGGCAGGTCCGCGAGCAGGGGTTCGGTCGCGGCCAGCTCCTGCGCCCGGTTCTGACCCACGAGACTCGCTCCGGCGCCGATGGCCGAGCGGATCCGTTCGGCGTCGACACGCTTGACTGCGAGCAGCAGAGCGACCCCCCCGGGATCGCGCCCGACGGCGCCGGCGGCGTTCGCGATGCGCTCGCGCACCGCCGCGAGCCGTTCGACCACCAGATCCCTCACGCGCCAGACCCTACCGACCGGCGTCGTCGTGCAGGCGGATCCCGAGGTGGGCGGCGATTGCCGGGAGCACACTGGCGGCGTCGGACCAGGCCAGCGACGCGCCCCGCAGGCCCTCGACGCCGGTGATCCCGGCGAGCGTGCAGCCGTCGAACGTCACCTGCTGCGCCCGGACCCCGGCGAACCGCGCCTCGGTCAGGTCGCAGTCCACGAACGCGACCCGCAGCAGACGCGCGTCGGAGAAGTCGGCCTGGCGCAGCCTCGAGGAGCGGATGGTGACGTCCGTCCAGGAGGAGGAGTGCGCGGAGATGAGGTCAGCCTGCAGGTCCTGGGCGCTGACCTCGCGCCATCGGGACCGCAGCCATCCGGACCCGACCAGGCGTGCGCCGTCGAGCGTGGTGCGGACGAGGGAGCAGTCGCGCGTCCGCAGGCCGGCGAGGTCGGCGCCGTCGAGGGCGCACCCGGTGAAGCTGCAGCGCTCCCAGAGCCCCTCGGCGCCCCGCAGGCGACGCAGGGAGGAGGAGTCCAGGTCGAGCTCGTCGAGCTCGCCGCCGGCCCAGACCGCCCCCGTCAGGTCGAGGCCGGACTCGGTGGCACCGCGCAGCTCCTCGAGGGTCAGGTCCATGGGAGCCGAGCCTACGCAGGGTGGCCGTCCGCCGGTCCGGGCGATGGGAGAATGGCGGTGTGCGCACCATCCTCAACGTCATCTGGCTCGTCTTCGCGGGCTTCTGGCTCGCCGTCGGCTACGCCGTCGCGGGGGTCATCAGCTGCGTGCTGATCGTCACCATCCCGTTCGGGATCGCGTCGTTCCGGATCGCGAACTACGTGCTCTGGCCGTTCGGGCGAACGGTCGTCCGTCGCGGCGACGCGGGCGTCGGCTCCTCGATCGGGAACGTCATCTGGTTCGTCGTGGCCGGCTGGTGGCTCGCTATCGGGCACGTCGTCACGGCGATCCCGTTGTTCGTCTCGATCATCGGTATCCCGATGGGGATCGCCAACCTCAAGCTCATCCCGATCTCCCTGACGCCGATGGGCCGCGAGATCGTCACCACGCACGAGCCGTTCGCGTCCTGAGGGCGGCTACCGGGCGATCGGCGCGTACCGTCCGCCGTCGCCGTCCGCCGTCGCTGCCCGCTTGCCGCCCGCTTGCCGCCCGCTTGCCGCCCGCTTGCCGCCCGCTTGCTGCCCAGCGCCTGGGCGATCGCCTTGAGGTCGGGGTTGCCCACCAACCGGTAAGACGCCGACGGCGAGCCCCGGGGAGCACGGGCCCTCGACGTGCACGACGAGCGCCTTGAAGACGTGCTCGGCCGCCCGAGCGCCGTCGCGGCCTCCAGGTTCGTACCCGAGGTCCGAGCCGGGGTCGTGGCTGTAGGTGTGCGCGGTGAACGCGATGCCGGCACGGGTCGGAGCCGACGTGGCCGGCGTCCGGGGCGCGCGGTCCGCCCGCTTCTTCACCATCGGGCCGGTGCTCTACGGCGTCTCGGTCACGGAGATCGTGACGGTGGTGGCGGCCGAGTCCCAATCCGCGATGATCACGACCTGCGTACCGGCCTCGAACGTCTCCTCCAACAGGGGGTCGTAGTCGTCCCCGGCGTAGTCGCGGTCGTCCTGGACGAGCAGCTTGCCGCTCGGGCCCCGGGTGATGATCGCCGGGTCGCCGTCACCGAGGTCGCGGACGTCGAAGGTGTAGCGGCCCGCGGCGGGAAGGTCCACGACGCCGACCCAGGGCACGCCCTCCTCGAGCTGCACCGTGGTCGTCTCTCCGAACGGGAGCTCCTCCTGGACCACGGACGAGCTGAGGGTGAAATCCGTCTCGGCGCCCTCGACCTCGGTGACGACCACCTGGTAGTCACCGGCCGGTAGGGGAGCGAGCACCACCGGGTCGAGGGAGATCCCACCGAGGACCTGGAGGTCGCGACCCCGGTCGTCGTTCGCCGTGACGGAGGACCCCGACGCGTCCAGCACGTCGATCTTGAGGTCGAGCGTCGCGTCGGCGGACCGGGCGTCGAGGACGAGCGTGGTGTCCTCGTCCAGCGTCAGGTTCCCCACCCAGCTGCCGGCTGCGGGGACCTGGGCGTCCACCGAGCCGGGGAGGTCCACCTCGCCCGTGGTGGTGGTGCCCGGCGTCGGGGTCGACGTCCCGGTGCCGGTGGGGCCCACGGTGGGTCCGGTGGGCCCGGGGTTCGGGTCTCCTCCACCGGTGGCGAGCCACCAGCCGAGCGCGCCCACGAGCCCGACGATCAGGAGCGAGGCGATGACCATGGCCACGACGCCGGCGGGGCTGCGCTGGCGGCCCGCGGTGAAGACCTTCGTCTCCTTCGAGCCACCGGCGGCCGCAGGGCCCAACCCGGTCGGGGAGGGCCAGCCGGAGCTCGGCGTGCCGGGCGTGACCATGACGCCGTGGTGCGCGCCGGCGTGGGCGTCGACGAGGTAGGGGTAGTCCGCGGTGGCCGTCTGCGCGCCGTGGATCTCCTGGCGCGTGGGCGCGAGCGGGGTGTAGTACTCGGTCCACCGGTCGCCGTCCCAGAACCGCTGCCGGTTCTCACCCTCGGGGTCCGGGTACCAGCCCGCTTCCTTCTCGCTCACCGTGCCATGGTAGACGGCGGACCTTTCCCTCGAGCCCCCGGGCGGGCGTGCACAACGGGCAGAACTGTCCATCCGGACGGTGCCGGCCGCCGAGGTTGTGGCCCGCACCGTTCGGGTGCGGGCACATGGTGCAGCCTCGCCCGGCACCTGGGGAATGACAGGTCCACGTGGTGCCCCTGCCGCGCTGACGAGCGGCCGTGGCCGATCCCGGGGGGGGCCGCGCAGGGGCAGCGTCCTTCAGATCAGGCGGACGTTGCCGGTCCGACGTCGAGGATGCGCAGCGCCACCTCGCCCTGCTCGGCGCTCGCGGGCAGGTCCACGACGGCATGGATGCGCCAGTCCCGGTCGCCGGCCGGGTCGTCGAGGACCTGGAGGACGTCCCACGAGGTGGGCCCGGGCGTGATCGCCGTCAGGCCGGCCGAACGGGCGGCACCGGAGATGCCGAGATCGTTGTACTCGGCCCAGTACCCGTCCATGGCGTCAGCCCACACCTCCGCGTCCCAACCGTGCTCGCCGTCGAGCGCGCCCAGACGGGGGTAGTCCTCGCGGGAGGCAAGCTCCACCCGGCGGAACAGGGCGTTGCGCACGAGGATCCGGAACGCGCGCTCGTTCGCCGTGATGGGGCGCTCACCCTCGTCCCCGCCGAACCTGGTCTCGTCGGCCAGGGCGGGGGACGCCGTCGTCGGTGAGAGTCCGCTCTGCAGGGCCTCCCACTCGGCGAGCAGGGAGGAGTCCACCTGGCGGACGGCCTCACCGAGCCACTCGATGATGTCCGTGAGCTCCTCGGTGCGCATCTCGGCCGGCACCACCTGGCGCAGCGCCTTGTAGGCGTCGCTGAGGTAGCGCAGCACGACGCCCTCGCTGCGGGCGAGGGAGTAGCGCGAGATCAGCTCGGAGAACGTCATCGCACTCTCGACCATCTCCCGCACCACCGACTTGGGGCGCAGCTCGTAGTCGTCCACCCACGGGTTCTGGGTGCGGTACTCCGCCAGCGCGGCGTGCAGGAGCTCGGCCAGCGGGCGCGGGTAGGTCACGTCGTCGAGTGCGGCCATCCGCTCCTCGTACTCCAGGCCGTCCGCCTTCATCGCCCCGATCGCCTCACCGCGGGCCGCCTTCTCCTGGGCTATCAGCAGCGGGCGCGGGTTCTCCAGGGTCGCCTCGATCACGGAGATGACGTTCAACGGGTAGTCCGGGTCCTCCGGCTCGAGCAGCTCCAGGGCGGCGAGCGCGAACGGGGAGAGTGGGGCGTTGAGTGCGAAGTCCGCCGGGATGTCCCGGGTGAGCCGGATCCGCCGGCCCTGCTCGTCCGGTTGCCTCAGGCGCTCGATGATGCCGGCCGCCCGCAGCGACCGGTAGATCGCGACGGCCCGCCGCAGGTGCAGGTTGCGGTCCGTCGGGGCGTCGTGGTTCTCGGTGAGCAGGCGCGTCATCGCGGCGACGGTGTCGCCGTCGCGGGCGAGCACCCCGAGCACCATGGCGTGCGAGACCCGGAACTGGGAGATGAGGCGCTCGGGTTCGGAGTCGCGCAGCCGCTCGAACGTCTTGTCGGTCCAGTTGACCACGCCGCTCGGCGCCTTCTTGCGCACGATCTTGCGGCGCTTGCGCTCGTCGTCCCCGGCCTTGGCCAGGGACTTGGCGTTCTCGATGACGTGGTCCGGGGCCTGGACGATGACCTCGCCGACCGTGTCGAACCCGGCGCGGCCGGCGCGCCCGGCGATCTGGTGCATCTCGCGTGCCGAGAGGTGGCGCGAGCGGACGCCGTCGTACTTCGTCAGGCCGGTGAGCACCACGGTGCGGATCGGGACGTTGATGCCCACACCGAGGGTGTCCGTGCCGCAGATGACGCCGAGCAGCCCGGCCTGGGTCAGACGCTCCACGAGCCGGCGGTAGCGCGGCAGCATGCCGGCATGGTGCACCCCGATGCCGTGGCGGAGCAGCCGGGAGAGGGTCGAGCCGAACCCGCGGGCGAAGGAGAAGTCGCCGATCGCCTTCGCGATCGCCTCCTTCTGCGCCTTCGTGGCCACCTGGATCGACGTGAGGCTCTGCGCCCGCTCGACGGCGGCTGCCTGGGTGAAGTGCACGACGTACACGGGCGCGCGGTGGGTGCCGAGCAGCTCGATCAGCAGCTCCTGCAGCGGCTCCACGGAGTAGGTGAACGTCAGCGGGACCGGCCGCTCGGCGTTCGCGATGACGGCCACGTCCTTGCCGGTGCGCCGCGTGAGATCCTCGGCGATGGAGGACATGTCGCCCAGCGTGGCGCTCATCAGCACGAACTGCGCCCGGCTCAGCTCGAGCAGCGGAACCTGCCACGCCCAGCCACGCTGCGGGTCGGCGTAGAAGTGGAACTCGTCCATGACTACCTGGGCGACGTCCGTCGCCTCACCCAGGCGCAGCGCCTGGTTCGCGAGGATCTCCGCGGTGCAGCAGATGATCGGCGCGCCGGTGTTGATTGCGGAGTCGCCGGTCATCATGCCGACGTTGTCCGCGCCGAACGTGTCGACGAGGTCGAAGAACTTCTCGCTCACCAACGCCTTGAGCGGGGCGGTGTAGTAGCTGCGCTGCCCGCGCGCCAGCGCGACGTAGTGCGCGGCGACCGCCACGAGCGACTTCCCCGAGCCGGTCGGCGTGGAGAGGATGACGTGGCCGCCGGTGACGATCTCGAGGAGGGCCTCCTCCTGGTGCGGGTACAGCGTGAGGCCGCGCGAGCCCGCCCAGTCGGTGAAGGTCTCGACCAGGGCGTCGTCGTCGGTGGGGTCCGCGGGCAGGGAGAGTGTCATCACCTCCAGTGTCCTGCACTGCGGGGACATCGCGGGACGACGGCGGTGCTCACGGCGACGACGGCGGTGCTCACGGCGACGACGACGGTGCTCACGGCGACGACGACGGTGCTCACGGCGACGACGACGGACCGGACGGACCGACCGGCATGGTTATCGTCTCGTCGTGATGGCCTCGACCAGGTTCGTCACGCGGTTCGCGATGTCGTCGATGATGCCGGTGACGATGTCGTCGGGTTGGCCGGGTGGATCGGGCACGTCCCAGTCGCGGTAGCGCCGGCCGGGGAGGACGGGGCAGGCGTCCCCGCACCCCATGACGTAGTCCGAAGCGCGGACGACCCCCTCGGTCAATGGCTTGTGGAGCTCGACGGCGACGCCGAGTCCGCGCTCGTCGAACAGTCGTGCGACCTCAGGGTTGATCCGGAATGCGGGAGTTGAGCCGGCCGTGCGGACCCGGATGCGGTCGTCGGCAAGGGAACGGAGCACTGCCGCGGCGATCTGCGAGCGGCCGGCATCGTGGCCGCAGAAGAAGAGCGGACGGCGCGCCTGGCTACCGGTGCTCGGTCACGGCCAGGGCGGCCGAGATCCGTTCCAGGGCCTCGGGCACCAGGGCGTAGTGGACCCAGGTGCCCCGCCGCCGGCTGGTGACCAGTCCGGCCTCGCGCAGGACCTTGAGGTGGTGGGAGATCGTCGGCTGGCTCAGGTCCAGCGGCTCGGTGAGGTCGCATACGCACGCCTCACCACCCTGACGGGCGCCGATCATCGAGAGCAGTCGCAGCCGGGTGGGGTCCGCGAGGGCCTTCAGCCTGTGGCTCAGGTCATCCGCCTGACGGGCGCCGAGCGGCACGTGGACCAAGGAGCTGCAGCAGGTCTGGGTCTGCGGGTCGATCAGGGCCGGCGTCGTCATCCGTCCATTATGTACCGCAGTATTGACAACTGTCGATGTCTTGCGGCTATGCTGCGCGTATATCGACCATCGTCGATCCAGAGAACGTGGAGGAGAGCAATGAGCACCATCGAGGTCTACGAACCAGCCATGTGCTGCAGCACCGGGGTCTGCGGCACCGACGTCGCCCAGGAACTGGTCACCTTCTCCGCCGACCTGGAGTTCCTCCGCAGCAACGGCGCCGACATCGCGCGTTTCAACCTTGCCGGTGAGCCCGCGGTCTTCGCCGCGAATGAGGCCGTACGACAGTTCCTCCAGGTAGCGGGCTCCGAGGGGCTGCCGTTGGTCATGGTGGACGGCGTCACCGCGATGACGGGCCGCTACCCGGCCCGCGACCAGCTCACCCGGTGGGCCGGGCTGGTCCCGGTGCCGGCCGGGCGGATCGAGATCGACCTCGCCCAGGACACCGGCGGATGCTGCGGCGGCTCCGACTCCGGCTGCTGCTGACCCGAACACTTTTCACGAGGACTGAAACCATGACCACGACTTTTCTGACCGAAGCACCTCGTTATGTGTTCCTGACCGGTAAGGGCGGGGTGGGAAAGACCTCCATCGCCTGCGCCAGCGCGCTCACCCTGGCTCGGCAGGGCCGAAGGGTTCTGCTGGTCAGCACCGATCCCGCCTCCAACGTCGGTCAGGTCTTCGGTCTGAGCATCGGCAACACCATCACCGAGATCGCGGCAGTGCCGGGCCTGGACGCGTTGGAGATCGACCCCGAAGAGGCCGCGGAGGCCTACCGGGAACGGATCGTCGCGCCCGTGCGTGGCCTGCTGCCCGAGGCGGATGTGCGACTGGTCGAGGAACAGCTCTCCGGGGCCTGCACCACCGAGATCGCCTCCTTCAACGAGTTCACCGGCCTGCTCACCGACGGTACCGTTGCAGCCGCCTACGATCATGTCATCTTCGACACCGCGCCCACCGGGCACACCATCCGGCTGCTGCAGCTGCCCGGCTCGTGGACGGACTTCCTCAACGAGGGCGCGGGCGACGCCTCCTGCCTGGGACCGCTGGCCGGTCTGGAGCGCCAGCGCACCGTCTACGCCGAGGCGGTCGCCGCGCTCGGTGACCCCACGCGCACCCGCCTGGTCCTGATCACCCGAGCCCAGCAGGGCGCCGTCGCGGAGATCGAGCGCACCCACGCCGAGCTCGCCGCCCTCGGGCTGCGTGAGCAGCGCGTCGTCGTCAACGGCGTCCTGCCGGACTCAGGAACGGACGACGAGCTGGCCGCCGCAATCTACGCTCGTGAGCAGGGCGTCCTGGCGGACCTGCCCCAGGTGCTGCGCGACCTGCCCACCGACATCGTCACCCTGAAGAGCGCCAACATGGTCGGACTCGATGCCCTGGGCGCCCTCCTCGACGACTCCGAGGTCCTCACCGGCGTCGTCGACGGCGACGACGGCGCTGCTCGCGTGGTCGATTCCGACCTCGGCCTGGGTGACCTCGCCTCGCTCGTGGACGCGCTCGCGGAGCAGGGCCACGGGTTGGTCATGACGATGGGCAAGGGTGGCGTGGGCAAGACCACCATCGCCGCCGCGATCGCCGTCGCCCTGGCCGAGCGGGGCCTGCCCGTGCACCTGACAACCACGGACCCGGCCGCTCACCTGACCGACGCCCTGGACGAGTCCCTGCCGAACCTGGAGATCTCCCGCATCGACCCCGAGGTGGAGACCGCCCGCTACCGCGAGACCATCCTGCGGACCAAGGGCGCCACGCTCGACGACGCCGGTCGCGCCGGCCTCGAGGAAGACCTGCGCTCACCCTGCACCGAGGAGATCGCCGTCTTCCAGGCCTTCTCCAAGGTCGTCAACGAGGGTCGGCGGCGCTTCGTCATCATCGACACCGCACCCACCGGACACACCCTGCTCCTGCTCGACGCGACCGGGTCCTACCACCGGGACGTCCAGCGCCAGAGGGGGAGCTCGGCGTCCTTCACCACCCCGATGATGCGCCTGCAGGACCGTGACCACACGAAGGTCATCATCGTCACGCTCGCCGAAGCCACGCCCGTCCTGGAGGCCGCCGAGCTGCAGGCCGACCTGCGACGAGCGGGCATCGAGCCCTGGGCGTGGGTCATCAACAGCTCCCTCGCCGCGACCGCCACCACCCACCCGTTGTTGCGCCGTCGGGCGCGCACCGAACTCACCCAGATCGCCCACGTGGTCGACGTCCACGCCGCGCGCGCCGCGATCATCCCGCTCCGCAAGCAGGAGCCGGTCGGCGTCCTGGCGCTGCGTGACCTGACTACCGCTCGGCGGGTGGTCGTGCTGGCCAACGCGTGAGGGCCGATCACGGCCGAGCACCCGTGCGAGTGTTCTCGTGCGTCCGGTCGAGCTGCGCCTCCCACGTGCCGGTGGGGTAGTCGCTGCTGGAGGAGATGACGTCGACGGCGTCCCACCACCTCAGCGGCGCCGCCGCTTTGGTGGCGATAGCGGCGGAGTCGACCGCGCTGCTGGTGGTGCATACCGTCGGGGTGGAGGGGCATCTGCCCGTCCACGGCTCGACCGTAGTTCGCCGCACATACCCCCTTGGGGTATGTTGGACACCGGGCGTCCCACAAGGAAGCCAAAGGCCACATCCGAAGAAACCCGACCTGACGGAGTGCATCATGTCCCACGACCACGACCACGACCACGGGCACGACCACGGGCACGACCACGGGCACGACCACGGGCACGACCACGGGCACACGCCCGTTGTAGGCGCGAAGGACGAGCTCGTCGAGTGCCCGGTGATGCCCGGCAGCATGGTAGTAAAGGCGGAGGCCGAGGCAGCAGGGCTCGTGCGCGACCACAACGGCAAGCGCTACTGGCTGTGCTGCAACTCCTGCGCCACCAAGTGGGACGCCGACCCGGCGCGGTACGCGGTCGCCTAGAAACAGAGTCGCCTCGCCGTAGTTTCCCCCGCTCGTCCTCGGCTCGCCGGAGCGGCAGGATGACGTTGTCGCCCGCGCCGGACGGCAAGCTAAATGGTGGCACCGTCTGGCGCGCGTCCACGCTCGAGAGATCGAGGACCGCCGCACGCCCGGACACCCGGGCTCGAAGCGGCACGTCACCGAGCCGCCCACCGAGCCGCCCACCGAGCCCGCTACCGG
>JAENWO010000402.1 GCA_016649925.1 Actinomycetales bacterium | reverse complement strand
TTCGTGGGCGGGTTGATGTCCGGGTCCGTGAAGGGGTGAGGGCCGGTGGGAGGTGAGGCGGACGAGCGCGCGGCCCGGACGACACCGCTCAGCACCAGGCCCATGTGACATTCACATCGACCTGGCGTGGGTCGGACGCGAAACGGCCCGGTGATCCGGATGGATCACCGGGCCGTTTCGCACTGGGGTGAGTAACGGGGCTTGAACCCGCGACCTCCTGGACCACAACCAGGCGCTCTACCGACTGAGCTATACCCACCAGGGCGCACCGCTAGGGCGCGGTGTGAAAGCCCAGTGTAGCGACAACGGCGGTGTGCTGATGCCACCTCCGCCTCGCCCGGGCGGGATGACGGGCGTCCTGCCGGCTCGCCGGCCGAGCTCGCCTCTGGCCCCGGCTCAGTGCCGAACCACAGTGCCCGACGGCGTCCCCGCCCCGGTCGGCGAGCTCGCGATCAACGAGGCGATCTTCTTCGTGGACGCCGAGTCCGGACCGGGCGGGTCCGGGAACAGCACCGCGCGGTAGTACCGCAGCTCGTCGATGCTCTCCTGGATGTCGGCCAGCGCCCGGTGCCCGCCGTTCTTCGTTGGCGAGTTGTAGTACGCCCGGGGATACCAGCGCCGGGCCAGCTCCTTGATCGAGGAGACGTCGATGATCCGGTAGTGCAGGTGAGCCGTGAGGTCGGGCATGTCCCGCTCGAGGAAGCTTCGGTCCGTGCCCACGGAGTTGCCCGCCAGGGGCGTCTTGCCGGGATCGGGCACGAACCGCTTGATGTAGGTGAGCACCTGCTCCTGCGCGTCGGCCAGGGTGGTGCCCTGCGCCAGCGACTCCAGCAGCCCCGAGGTGGTGTGCATGACCGAGACGATCTCGTTCATGTCCACGAGGGACTCCGGCGGGGGGGCGATGATCACGTCGAGACCCGGGTCGAGTGCGTGCAGCTCGGAGTCCGTGATGATCACGGCGATCTCGATGAGGGCGTCCTTCGTCAGGTCCAGGCCGGTCATCTCGCAGTCGATCCAGACGATCGGATCGCCGGTCGGTGCCGGACTCTTGGGGGTGGTGGTCACGGGCACCAGCCTAGAGGTCGCGGGCAACCGGTCCTGCGGATGCCGCCGGTCGTCCTCAGGACGGTGCCGACCCCAGGGCGTACGTTGCCGTCATGACCCGGTACGTGGCCCTGTTGCGTGGTGCGAACGTCAACGGCATCACGCTTCGGATGGCCGACCTGGCCGAGGTGTTCACCGGCTTGGGGCTGGACAACGTCAAGACGGTGCTCGCCAGTGGGAACGTGCTCTTCGACGCCGACGACGGCGGGCCCGAGCTGAAGGGGTCGATCGAGAAGGCTCTGCGCACGAGGTTCGGCTACGAGGCGTGGGTGCAGGTGCTCACCACGGAGCGGGTCGCGCGCATCGTCGCGGACTACCCGTTCGAGACGGACGAGTCCGTCCACCACCCCTACGTGGTGTTCTGCGTGGACGAGGCGACCCGGGACGAGCTGGCCGGTGCCGCTGCCAAGGCCGCGTCGGCCGTCGAGCGCGTGGCTGCCGGGGAGGGGGTCCTGTACTGGGAGGCGCCGAGGGGTGGGAGCACGGACACCCCCTTCGCGAAGCTGTCGGCGAGGACGAGGTACAAGGCGCCGACCACGACGCGGAACGTGCGCACCCTCAAGAGGTTCAACTGACGTCGGCGAAGTCCTGGGGCGTGAACGCGTCCGCAGACGCCGCGGGGGCGGCCGGTATCCTGGCCGCCCCGAGCGGCTCCTTCCTGGTCACGTCGGTCCGACGCGCGCCGCAGGACGTGCCTGCGCTGCGCGGCCCTGACCAGACGCCGAGAGTGCTCCTGACCGGCGAACTCATAGACGACGAGCTCCCTCCCCTACGTGCTGATCGTGCTCCTGCTGTTCGACCTCATCGTGTTCCTCGCGATCATGCACGGCGACAACCGTGACTGGATCCCGATCTTCGTGTACTGACGCGAGTTGGCCCGTGCCCGCTGAGCTCTGAGGTGTGCTTGTGGGTGGTGTCGGCGGATGGCGCGCTCGAGGGGTGCTGCGCTCGAAGGGTGCTGACCGAGGCGATGGGTCGGCCGGTGGCGCCGCTGGAAGGCAGGGCGCTGCGGATCACCCAGCACCACGGCGGTGGCGCGGGACCGCGGAGGGCAGGATTGCGACGATCCGGGGAATGACCGCGGTGTTGCTCGAGCCCGAGGATGCACCGAAGTACGACCGCCGCTCACCGCCGACGATCACAGACGGTCCGGTCTCAGACGGAGCGCGGGAGCTGGACGCCGGACATGCCTTCGTCGACGGTGAGGGAGTGGAGCCGTTGGGCGAGGGCGCGACCGTTCCGCCGGGCGCCGGCGAGGTACCTGGCACGCTTCGGGCTTGCACATGGGCACCGATCTCGCCACCGAGACGGTGCGTGCGTGGCGGAGCAGGGTGTGTCGGTGGGCTCGTCGATCATGAGGGCATGAAGTTCACCGCCTTGCACCGTGCACTCGGCCTCGAGCCCACCCCGTTGACCCACCAGGTGATCGACGCAGGAGTCGAGGAACGTGTCGAGGAAGCCGACGACCTGGACTGGGAGAGGGATCTTCCGACGAAGGAGCGCGATGCGGAGTTCGCGAAGGACGTCGCGGCGATGGCGAACAGCGGCGGAGGCCTCATCGTCTACGGCGTCGACGAGATGCGGGGGAGCGGCACGTCGGGCGCCAGTGAAGTGACCAGCGTGACTGGTTGGGACGACGGTGTGGAGCAACGCCTGCGCCAGGTCGCCGACAACCAGATCCGCCCGGCAGTGGTGGGCCTGGTATTCGAGGTCGTGAGGGGCACGGACTCCGACGTGGTCGCGCTACAGGTGCCGGCCAGCCCGGACGCACCGCACCTGGTCTACGACTCCAGGCAGTTCAACTCCTTCCGCGTACCGCGAAGGTATGGCGCCCACACCCAGGAGATGTCCGAGCGCGACATCGAGCGGGCCTACCGCGCGCGATTCGAGGCGCGGGGCACGCACGAGGAGCGTGATGAACGAACGAACCCGAAACCTCGGCACGGCGGTGACCCGGTACGAACAGATCCCCCTGCTGATCGCGCTCGTGGTGATCTGCCTGTACCTCACCATCGCCACCGGGGGACTGTTCTT
>JAENWO010000165.1 GCA_016649925.1 Actinomycetales bacterium | reverse complement strand
TGCCCCGGAGTCCAGCAGTGCGCGCACCTGGCTGTCCCGGTGGGCGGTGCCGCCCGCCTTGCGGGTCGACCCGAAGGCCGCGAGCTCGGCGTTGACCAGGTCCAGCTCCTTGTCGGCGCGGGCGAAGAACTCGGTGTCCTTCGGGATCGCTCCGGGCCAGCCTCCCTCGATGAAGCCGACACCGAGCTCGTCGAGCAGCGGCGCGATCGCCAGCTTGTCCGCCACCGAGAGGTTCATGCCCTCCTGCTGGGCGCCGTCGCGAAGCGTCGTGTCGTACACGTCGACGTCAGCGCGCACGTCGTCGTTCGAAGTTCCGGTGCTGCTCATGGTGCCTTCTTCGGTCCTCGGTCCACCGGTGGTGGTGCGATCCTGGGCGAGCGGGGTGGGCTCGTCGCCCATTCTCGAGTGTTCGGCGGACGGGGTGTGTCCGACAACAAAAAGACCCCCCGAGGATACGGGAGGTCTGCGCGCTCGGCTGGTGCCGAACGCGCTACTCGATAATGAGCGTGGTGCGCAGCTGGTGTGTCACAGCCCACATGTTGCCACAGGTGCCCACCCGCCGGACAGGGCCGTCCACGCCTCGGATGGTGCCGGGGGTACGTAGGCCAAGCGCCAGGTGGAGGCTCCCGGCGGGCACGCCGCTCGCGCGGATCGCGGATGTCCGCGCGAGAACTACGCTCTGCAGGTGGACATCCTGGTGGCGCCGAGCGGGCCGGGCGTCCGCCTCACCACACTCGACGAGGGGCGCGGAGAGGTCGCCGCCGGGGAGGTGTCGATGGACCTGCTGCCCGGGCGCGTCGCCGCACTCGAGGTCGACCGGCCACGCTGGGTCTGGACCGACACGAGCGCCCTCTACCCCGAGCTGCTCCGCGCCGGCGTGCGCGTGGAACGCTGCTTCGACCTTCGGTTGTGCCACGCGATCCTTCGCCACGCGATCCCGGGACGGACGACGGCGGCGGATGCGTGGGCAGCGCACGTCACCCCCGGTGCGGGGATCGACGCGGGGCCGACCCTCCTGGACGAGCTCACCACCGTCGCGGACATCGACCCCGCAGCGGTCCTCGAGGAGTATGCGCGCCAGCAGGTCGCCGTCCAGGGGTCCCTCGAGCCGGGCCGGCTCCGGCTGCTCCTCGCGGCCGAGTCGGCCGGAGCGCTGATCGCTGCGGAGATGAAGCACGACGGCCTGCCCTGGGACCTGGACGTGCACGACCGCCAGCTCGCCGCAATGCTCGGCCCGCGCCCACGGACGGGCACCAGACCGGCCAGGCTCGAGGAGCTCGCGACCACGATCCGGGCGCACCTGGCGGCGCCCGCGCTCAACCCCGACTCCCCCGCTGAGCTGCTCCGCGCCCTGCGGAGCGCGGGCATCGAGGCGCGAACCACCCGCAAGTGGGAGCTCGCCGACGTCGACCATCCCGTGATCGCCCCGCTGCTGGAGTACAAGCGGCTTTCGCGGCTGCTGACGGCGAACGGCTGGGTCTGGATGGACACCTGGATCCGCCCCCCGGAGGACGGGCGGCGCGGGCGGTTCCACCCGGACTATGTGCCCGGCGGCGTCGTCACCGGACGGTGGGCGACGAGCGGCGGCGGTGCCCTCGCGCTGCCCAAGCAGATCCGGTCCGCCGTCGTCGCCGACCCGGGGTGGAAGCTCGTCGTCGCCGACGCCGCCCAGATCGAGCCGCGGGTGCTCGCCGCGATGTCTCGGGACGAGCAGCTCGCCCGGGCGAGCCAGGGTGCGGACCTCTACCAGGCCCTCGTCGAGGAGGGCATCGTGGACACTCGTGCGCACGCCAAGGTCGCGATGCTCGGCGCCCTCTACGGCGCCACCACCGGGGAGGCCGGCCTGCTCATGCCGCGCCTGCTCCGGGCCTACCCGAAGGCGACCAACGCCGTCGAGCAGGCCGCCCGCGCAGGCGAACGCGGCGAGGTCGTGCGCACCTGGCTCGGACGGACGTCACCCCTGCCGTCCGCCACCTGGCACGAGGTCCAGGGACGCGCGAGCCAGCCCGACGCCGAGCCGACGGACCAGCGCCTGGCACGTCAGCAGGCGCGCGACTGGGGACGGTTCACCCGCAACTTCGTGGTGCAGGGCACCGCGGCGGAGTGGGCGCTGTGCTGGATGGCGGAGCTGCGCCGTCGGCTGCTCGCGATCGCCGACGACGCCGGCACCCCCCACCTGGTCTTCTTCCTCCACGACGAGGTGATCGTGCACAGCCCGGCGCACCTGACCCAGGGGGTCGAGGCGGCCATCCGGGACGCGGCGCAGAGCGCCGGGGGCCTCTTGTTCGGCACGTTCCCGGTGGAGTTCGCGCTCGACGTCGTCACGGTGGACAGCTACGACGAGGCGGCGTGACCAAGGTGGTCCATGCTGGGCAGGACGCGAGACGTGCCCGTCCGAGAGGGGAGCCCTGATGCACGCGGAACAAGCGACAGATCCCGTGACTGACGCTCCGCGATGATGAAGAGGCCGGCGAGGTGGTCCCGCACGACCGTCTGAGCACCGAACCCGAGCGCGGCACCGGCCACGGCCGTCGGGACGGCCAGGCTCGAGCGGGGAATCCCGTGACGCCCGAGCGCGAGCACCACGGTGAGGAACCAGAGGAGGGCGATGCTCAACCAGAGGAGGATCCGCGCGATCGCGTGGCGGTGCTTGGCCGTCTCCGAGCGCACCGGGTCGCCCTGATCGGCCGAACCCGCGTCGATGCGACCCGTGAGGAGGAGGCTCAGACGAGGCGACGCATCCACCCGTGGGTGTCCTCGCGGTGGCCGTACTGGATGTCCGTCAGCGCCTGGTGGAGCTCGCTCGTGACGGGACCCGCATCTCCGCCGGACACCGTGAGGTGGAAGCCGTTGCCCTTGAGGTGGCCGATCGGGGTGATGACGGCGGCCGTGCCGCAGGCGAACATCTCGCTGATGGCGCCCGACGTGACGCCGTCCTTCACCTCGGTCAGCGTGATCGGGCGCTCGTGCACCTCGCGCCCGGCTTCGGCCAAGAGCCGCAGGATCGACGAACGGGTGACGCCCTCGAGGATGGTGCCCGTCAGGGCGGGCGTGTGCACGGCCCCGTCGGCGGTCACGACGAACATGTTCATGCCGCCGAGCTCCTCGAGGCGGGTGTTCGTCGCGGCGTCGAGGAAGCAGACCTGCTCGCAGCCCTGCTCATACGCCTGACGCTGCGGCAGGAGGCTGGCGGCGTAGTTGCCACCGCACTTCGCCGCACCCGTCCCGCCGGGGCCGGAGCGGTGGTAGTCCTCGGCCACCCAGATCGAGACCGGGGTGAACCCGGTGGTGAAGTACGGACCTGAGGGCGAGGCGATGACGAGGTAGTCCACGCGCCTGGCCGAACGGACCCCGAGGAACGCCTCGGACGCGAACATGAAGGGGCGCAGGTACAAAGACGATCCGGGGACGCCGGGGACCCAGTCGACGTCGGTGTGCACGAGCACCTCGATCGAGTGCAGGAACTCGGCCTCGCTCAGCTCGGGCAGCGCGAGCCGGCGCGCACTCGCGGCGAACCGGGCGGCGTTGGCCTCGGGCCGGAACGCCCACACCGAACCGTCGGCGTGCCGGTAAGCCTTGAGCCCCTCGAAGATCTCCTGCGCGTAGTGCAGCACGGCCGCAGCGGGGTCCAGGCTGATCGGGCCGTACGCCTCGACGCGGTGGTCGTGCCACCCCCGCTCGGGTGTCCAGACGGCGTGGGCCATGTGGTCGGAGAAGACCGTGCCGAAGCTCAGCTCGGCGAGCGCCGCGGTGCGCTCGGTGAGCGTGCGCGGGTGCGAGGTGGGTCGCACCTCGAAGGTCGCGTACTGCGTGTCGTTTCTCATCGTGCCTCCACCGTGGGTCTGCCTGTCTGACGGTAGTCCCCCGAGGTGCCTTTTCGGGCTCTCGGGAGGCACGACGGCGCAGGTCGGGCCGTCTGCACGTCGCTCAGCCGGCTACTCGTGCGGCGAGCGCGTCGCCGATCTGCCAGGTGCAGCGCGGCGTGGTGGTGCGCTCGGCGATGTCGGCCGCGACGGCCTCCTCGATCCGGCGCGCCTGCTCGCTCAGCCCGAGATGGTCCAGCAGCAGCGCGACCGAGAGCACGGCCGCCGTCGGGTCCGCCTTGGCCTGTCCAGCGATGTCGGGAGCGGACCCGTGCACCGGCTCGAACATCGACGGGAACGCGCCGTCGGGGTTGATGTTGCCGGAGGCGGCAAGACCGATCCCGCCGGTGATGGCGGCGGCGAGGTCGGTGAGGATGTCGCCGAACAGGTTGTCGGTGACGATGACGTCGAACCGCGACGGGTTCGTCACGAGGAAGATGGTCGCCGCGTCCACGTGCAGGTAGTCCACCGTGACGTCGGGGAAGTCAGCGGCGACGGTCTCCACCGTGCGGCGCCACAGGTGCCCGGCGTGGACGAGGACGTTGTGCTTGTGCACGAGGGTGAGCTTCTTGCGGGGACGGGCCTGGGCGCGCGCGAACGCGTCCCGCACCACGCGCTCGACGCCGAACGCGGTGTTGACGCTGACCTCGGTGGCGATCTCGTGCGGTGTGCCCACGCGCAGCGCACCGCCGTTGCCGACGTACGGGCCCTCGGTGCCCTCGCGGACGACGACGAAGTCGACCTCGCCCGGGTTCGCGAGAGGCGTCGGCACACCCGGGTAGAGGCGGGAGGGCCGCAGGTTCACGTAGTGGTCGAGGGCGAACCGCAGCTTGAGCAGGAGCCCGCGTTCAAGGACGCCGCTGGGCACGCCCGGGTCGCCGACCGCTCCGAGGAGGATCGCGTCGTGCTCGGCGATCACCGCGAGGTCCGCCTCGGTGAGCGTCTCGCCGGTCTCGTGCCAACGCTTGGCGCCGAGCTCGAACTCCGTCCGCTCGACCGTGACGGCACTGCCCTCGAGCACCGCCTCGAGGACCTTGAGGCCCTCCGCGACAACCTCGGGACCGATGCCGTCACCTGCGACTACTGCCAGCTTGATCGTTCGTGCCATGGCGGCATGCTAGCGATCCATCCCACCGACTGGACATGTGGTCTCAGATATCGAACAGGTGGGTCAGCCGTCCGACGGGGGTTTGCGGAACGGGGAGCTGACGCGACCGACCCGGTCTAGGCGGGTTCGGGCACGGCCGTCCGCACTCGCCGCGCCTTCGGGTAGACCAGCGCGAACCGTTCGAGCACCACCGGGTCGTCCGTGGTGAAGACCCGGCCGTTCTGGCCCGCGCGGGCGGTGAAGACCCGCTCGTGCAGCTCGCTCCACTCATCGATGGTTTCCACGCCGTCCGCCCTCGCGTGCTCGGGGTCGACGTCGGCGAACGGGACGACGGCGACGGCGGTGGTGCGGATCAGCGCCCGAGGCTGCCCTGCGCCGTCGAGCACGATCGACAGGTCGCCCACGTGGGGAAGGTTCTCCTCGGTGCCCTCGTACTCCCGATACGGTGACGTGGCCGCCGTCTTACGGCCCTCGAGCACGGCGGCCAGCAGCCGGTCCGCCTCGAGCTGGTCCGCACCGAAGGACCACGCCGGCGGCGGGACGGTGTCCAGGGGCGCCCGGCCCATGAACACCTCGAGTCGGCTCACCTTGCCCGCCACCCGGGCAACCTCCCAGAAGTGCGCGACGGCGGTGTCCTCGGTCATCCGCCCATCCTGCCGCACGCGTCAGCCGGGTGCACGGCGCGGGCGAGGGGCCCGGAGCGCACGGCCCGGGCGAGGGGCCCGGAGCGCACGGCCCGCGGCGCCGGCTCCGTCGCTGGTAGCAACGGTGCCGGCGCCCTGCGGGTGGTGCAGGAGCGACGTGGTCAGCGTCCGGCGCTGCCCTCGACGTAGTCGGAGTCCGAGGGCTTCACCCAGGCGAACAGCTTGCGCAGCTCACGGCCGGTGGACTCGATCGGGTGCTGCTCGCCCTTCGCGCGCAACGCCTTGAACTCGGGTGCGCCGGCGTCCTGGTCGTCGATGAACCGCTGCGCGAAGGCCCCGTTCTGGATGTCCGCGAGGACGGCCTTCATGTTCTCCTTCACGCGGGGGTCGATGACGCGCGGGCCGGAGACGTAGTCGCCGTACTCGGCCGTGTCGGAGATGCT
>JAENWO010000290.1 GCA_016649925.1 Actinomycetales bacterium | reverse complement strand
GTCCAGGCTCTTCGCCGCCCTGTCCCGACTGATGGCGGAGTCCGGCTTCGACGCGGTGAGCCTCGCGGACATCGCAGCCGCGGCGGGGGTGGGCCGCACCTCGGTCTACAACCACTTCCCGGACAAGGAGTCGCTGCTCATCGGGTTCATCGAGCACGAGACGTCCAGCTTCATGGCTGAGCTCGAGGAGGCGCTCGCGCACGTGGAGGACCCCCAGGAGCAGCTGCGGGTGTACGTGCGGGAGCAGATCCAGCTCAAGCGCGTCTACCACCTCGCCCCCGGCCCGGACCTGCGTCAGGTCGTCTCCCGGGCGACCCTCCAGCGTCTGCGCGACCACGTCGAGCAGGTCGAGGCCCTCCTGCGACGCATCCTCGCCGCCGGGATCGAGAGCGGGCAGCTGCCCGAGCAGGACCTTGACGCCGTCGTCCCGCTGGTGAACTCGTGCCTCTCCGGGCGTCCCGTGCCCGACGGCGGTCCCGAGCGTGCCCGCGCCATCGCGGCGACCGAGTCCTTCGTGCTGCGCGCTGTCGGCATCCGTGCGGACGCCGTCGTCCCGGCCTGATCGGCCGGGTCCGGCAAGCCTGCGGTCGACGTCAGCCGACCGCGGCGCAACGCGAGCGGGGCGTGCCGTCCCCGGGCGCCGCCGCTGGGACCTCCGTCCGGGCGAGGCCGGTCCGGCCCTGGCAGACTGGCCTTCATGACCCCTCTGTCCGACGACCTGAAGTCACTCCTGGATGCGCCGGAGTACGCGGTGCTGGCCACGATCGACCCCGACGGCCTCCCGCGGCTGTCCGTTGCCTGGGTAGCCCGCCAGGGCGAGGACGTCATCCTCTCGACGGTCCGTGGATGTCCGAACACCGTCAACCTCGAGCGTGACCCCCGCGCCTCCGTCCTCATGTACCCGGCGGACGATCCGACCACGGTTCATCAAGTTCGCGGTTCGGTGACCCTGAGCAACGATCCCTCGAGCATGTTCTTCAACGCGCTGAGCCGGAAGTACGTGAACAGGGACGACGAGGTCGACGAGGACGTCGAGGACGACGAGACCGACTGGGAGCGCCTCGTCGTGCGGGTCCACCCCACGGACATCCAGTAGCCGACCTCGGGTCGCACCGCGGACGTCCCCCCACGGCGGCTGTCCCCGCAAGCGAGGCCGGGGCGCACGCTCGCCCAGCAGAGGACGTCGGGCGCACGCTCGCCCAGCAGAGGACGTCGGGCGCACGCTCGCCTAGCCGAGCAGCGGCAACGTGAGCTCGCTCGCACCACCGGGCACCACTCGAACCGGGATCCCCCAATCCTGCTGCGCCAGGTGGCAGGCCGGGTACTCGGTCTCTGGGTCCGCGTCGCAGGACGCGGCCTGCGCCGTCACGTGCAGCACACCCTGCCCAGCGGCCAGCGTGAGCGTGCGCCCGAGGGCGGACCCGCCGCCATCACCTGACTCCAGCAGCGACTCCGGCGAGGAGGAGACCACGACGTGCGTGGCGGGACCGAACCGGTCGTCCAGCTTCTGCCCGGCGGCAGGCGTGAAGACCACCTGCAGCGTCAGTGCCTCCCCGACGTCGGTGCCGGGTCGCTGCGTACGGTGGGCTCCGCCGTCGTGCCGATCGTCTGCGCCTCCGACGAGCGCGATCCTGGTGAGCCGGTGCGCCGCGGACTCCACCACGAGGAGGTGGGCACCGCCGTCGACCATGAGCAGCCCGGACGGCTCGGCGAGGCCGCGCGCCAGGGTGGTGACCTCCCGGGCGGTCGGGTCGTAGCGACGGACCGCGCCGTTGTAGGTGTCCGCGACCGCGATCGATCCGTCGGGCAGCACACACACCCCGAGCGGGTGCTGCAGCAGGGCGTCCTCCGCGGACCCGTCCCGGTGCCCGAACTCGAACAGCCCCTGCCCGACGGCGGTGTGCACCATCCCGTCGAAGGCTCCGGTCAGCTCGACGCGACGCAGCGCCGACGTCTCGGAGTCCGCGACCCATACGGTGCCGCCGTCCACAGCGAGCCCCGAGGGCTGGGCGAACCAGGCTTGCCGAAGCTCGCCACTGACGAGCCCCTCGTTCATGGTGCCCGCGAGGTGTCGCAACGAGGACTCGTGGGCGTCGAACGTCCAGAGTGTGTGGTTGCCGGCCATCGCAACGACGAACGCGGCGGCGGTCCGGGACCACGTCACGTCCCACGGTGAGGAGATCCGCTGCTCGAGGGGTGCGATGGTCTCGCCATTGTCCTGACCGCCGACCAGGTACTGCTCGCCGGTACCCGCGACGGTGGTGACCAGGCCGTCGGTGAGGCGGACGCCGCGGAGCAGGTGGTTGACGGTGTCGGCGACGACGACGTCGTACTCCAACCAGGAGCGCAGCTCGACCGGGACGAGGCACAGGCCGTTCGGTTCGTTGAACTGCGCGACGTGAGCCGCGCCGTCGGCCCGTCCACGCTCACCGGAGCCGATCCGACGGAGGAGGGTCTCGCCGTCGGGGGCGAGCTCGGCGAGGCTGTGGTGGCCGGCGTCCGCGACGAGGAGGTTCCCGTTCGGTAGCTCGATGGCCTTGGCCGGGAAGCGCAGCGTGGTGTCCACCGGCTCGGGCGGGACGAACGGTCCCGCACCGCGATGGAGCGTGCCCCTGGCCTCGTGCTCGGCGAGGAGCTCGCCGATGAGGATCTCGAGGTTGTGCGCGTGCCCCTCACCAGCCATCTGCGCCACGATGTAGCCCTCCGGGTCGATCACCACAAGGGTGGGCCAGGCTCGCGCGGTGTACGCGGACCACGTGATCAGCTCGGGGTCGTCCAGGACGGGATGCGCGACGCCGTAGCGCTCGACGGCGGCCGCGAGCGCCACCGGGTCCGCCTCGTGCACGAACTTCGGGGAGTGCACCCCGACGACGACCACCTCGTCGCGGTGACGCTCCTCGAGATCGCGCAGCTCGTCCAGGACGTGCAGGCAGTTGATGCAGCAGAACGTCCAGAAGTCCAGGATGACGATCTTGCCGCGCAGCGAGGCGAGGCTCAGGTCCTGCCCACCGGTGTTGAGCCAGCCCCGGCCGATGAGCTCGCTGGCCCGTACCCGCGGGGTCCGAAAGGTTGTCGTCACACCTGCGATTCTCGCACCGCCATGCCCCGGCGCTCCGCCGACGTCGGATTGGCGCGTGACGTCACGCCCCCAAGCGGAGAGGATCAAGAAGTTCGACGCGGCTGTCGAACCGACGGGTCGACGTTCGTAGACAGGGTGAGGGCCGGCACTCCGGCGGGCCCCGGAACCAAGGAGAGATCCGATGACTCAGTACCTGTTGTCCGTGTGGGGAGCCGAGGAAGACGTGGCGGCCATCGCACCCGAGGAGATGCAGCAGGCATACGCGCAGGTGGACGTGTTCAACGAGGACCTGAAGTCCTCAGGCGCCTGGGTGTTCGCCGGTGGGCTGCACCCCGCGAGCACCGCCACCGTGGTCCGCGTGCAGGACGGGGAGGACGTCACCACCGACGGCCCCTACGCCGAGACGAAGGAACAGCTCGGCGGCTTCTGGATCATCGAGGCGGCCGACCTCGACGCAGCCCTGGACTGGGCCCGGAAGGGAGCTGTGGCGTGCGGGGCACCGGTGGAGGTCCGGCCGTTCCAGGACGAACCCGCCTCCTGAGGTCGTGGCAACGTTCGACGTCGAGGCGATCGGCCCGATCTTCCGTGCGGAGTCGGGCCGAGCGGTCGCCACGCTGATCCGTGTCTTCGGCGACGTCTCGATCGCCGAGGATGCGGTCCAGGACGCGTTTACAACCGCCGTCGAGCGGTGGCCCGAGGAAGGCGCCCCACCCAACCCGGGGGCCTGGATCGTCGTCACCGCACGCAACTGCGCGATCGACCGACTGCGACGGGAGGCCTCCCGCGATGACAAGTACGCGCAGGCGGCGCTCCTGCACGCTCGCGACGAACCCCCGGAGCCGTTGGGTCCGGTGAAGGACGACCGGCTGCGCCTGATCTTCACGTGCTGCCACCCGGCGCTGGCCCCCACCGCGCAGCTCGCGCTGACTCTTCGCCTCCTCCGGAATTTGTCAAGTCAAGCGAGACAGTTGCTGTTTAGGCTGTTTGTGGTTCTGGGGTGGTTTCCTTCTCGGGTTCGTTGATCCAGACTTCGTTCCGGATTTGGGGTGGTCGGGGTCGGCGGTTGAATCGTTCGGGGTGCTCGTGCCAGGCCCGGTTCAGGGTCTGCTGGCGGGCGTGGTCGATGTCCAGGTGGGTGCCGTAGTGCACGGACGCGGGGGTGTGCCAGCCGATCCCGGAGTGACGATGTTTCTCTGGGGTCAAGTCGGGCACTGGCCATGCGGCTCG
>JAENWO010000366.1 GCA_016649925.1 Actinomycetales bacterium | reverse complement strand
TTCGAGACGGTCGACGGCATCGTCCACATGCCCAACCTCCCGACCGAGGAGGTGTTCACCACGCCGGACCCCGAGCGGACCGAGGGCCACGTCACGGCGACCAAGCCGCTGTTCCTCGGCGGGTCGATCATCACCGGCCTGAAGGTGGAGTTCGCCGGCGGCCGGGTCACCAAGATCGACGCCGACGAGAACGCCGAGGTGCTGCGCGCCTACGCCGGCCGCGACGACGGGGCGGCCCGCCTCGTGCTCCACGAGGCGGTCCAGGCCGCCGACGTCGAGGATCAGGTCGACCCGCTCGGGCGGGCTCCCCCAACCCAGGGCCGTCCCGGCCCCGCGGGCTACGGTGACCAGGCCCTGGCCGGTGGCCTCGCGCAGCACCGCCGAGACTCCCTCGACGGAGGTCGGGCGCGCGACGACGCTCGCGGGCACGCCGTCGACGACGTCGTCGACACCGGCCTCACGCACCTCGCCCGCGCCGTCGAGGCTGCGCGCCAGCGCAGCGATGTCCAAGGCCATCAGAACACCTCCGCCAGTCCGGCTTCGGCCAGCGGGTGGGCGCCCTGGTGGCGGCCGGGCCGTTCGCCGCACAGCCGGGGCGTGGGGAAGACCTTGCCGGGGTTGGAGATCCCGTCCGGGTCGAAGGCGCAGCGCACCGCCTGCATGGTGGCCAGGTCGTCCTCGCTGAACATCCGAGGCATGTACTTGGCCTTGTCCGAGCCGACGCCGTGCTCGCCGGTGATCGAACCGCCGTTGACTATGCACAGGTCGAGGATGCCGCCGGCGACCTCCTCGGCGCGCTCGGCCGCGCCCTCCTCGGCGTCGTCGAACAGGACCAGCGGGTGCAGGTTGCCGTCGCCGGCGTGGAAGACGTTGGCGACCCGCACGCCGCGCGCGGCGGACATCGCGGCGATCTCGCGCAGGACCTTCGGCAGCGCGGTGCGCGGGATCACGCCGTCCTGGACGATGTAGTTCGGGCTGATCCGGCCCACGGCGGCGAAGGCGGACTTGCGGCCCTTCCAGATCAGGGCGCGCTCGACGTCGTCGGCGGCCACCCTGGTCTCGACGGCCCCGCTGGCCGCGCAGTGGTGCATGACCTCCTCGAACTCCCCCGCCACGTCTGCCGCGGCACCGTCGAGCTCGACGATGAGGACCGCGCCGGCGCCGTCGGGGTACCCGCAGGCCACGGCCTTCTCGGCCGCCTCGATGGCCAGCGCGTCCATCATCTCGATGGCGGCGGGGATCACGCCGGCGGCGATGATCGCCGAAACCGCGGCGCCGGCGTCGTCGGTCGAGGCGAAGCCCGCGAGGATCGTGCGGACCTCCCGCGGCAGGCGCGTCAGGCGCACGGTCACCTCGGTGACGATCCCCAGGGTGCCCTCCGAGCCCACGAGCACGCCGAGCAGGTCGAAGCCGGGCGGGTCCGGCGCCTTGCCACCGATCTCGACGAGCTCGCCGGCAGGCGTGACGAGGTCGAGACCGACGACGTGGTTGGTCGTGAAGCCGTACTTCAGGCAGTGGGCGCCGCCGGAGTTCTCCGCGACGTTGCCGCCGATTGAGCACACCGACTGGCTCGAGGGGTCCGGGGCGTAGTAGTACCCGTCCGGGGTGGCGGCAATGGTCAGCTGCAGGTTGATCACCCCCGGGTCGACGACGGCCCGCTGGTTCGCGGGGTCGATCTGCCGGATCTGGCGCATCTGAGACATGACGACGAGGACGCCCTCGGCCTGCGGCAGGGCTCCGCCGGACAGGCCGGTGCCCGAGCCGCGGGCCACGAAGGGAACCCGGCGGTCCGCGCAGGCCCGCACCGCGGTGGCGACGTCGGCGGCGTCACGGGCCAGGACCACCAGCCCGGGGACGACCTTGTACTGGGCCAGACCGTCACACTCGTATGTGCGCAGCTGCTGACGGTCGGTGATGACCTGCTTGGTGCCGAGCGCCTCGGTGAGCTCGATGGTGACCTGTTCGAGCGATGACAAGACAACCTCCTCGTTGAATGTGTGCGCCATGCGGCGCGGTCGCGCACCGTGGGTGCGCGACCCGGTTCGCCCGCCCTCCGGGCACGGCGCATCTCATGGTACTTAGTCCAGCAGGTCGAGGGCCGTGGGGGAGTCCTGCGCGCTGAGGGCGAGGTCCTCGAACTCGTTGACACCGTCGAGCTCGACGCCCATGGCAATGTTGGTGACCCGCTCGAGGATGACCTCGACGACCACCGGGACCCGGAACTCGGCGGCCATGGCCGGCCTTGGCGAAGGCGGCGGTCCTCGACTAGGGCCAGCCGAGCGGGGCAGTCAAGTGGATAGCCCCTTGGGCGCAAAACTGACGGCGACTGTCCGCACAAGGGTGCGAGGAGAGGCCAGAAACCCAGGGTCGAGCAACTCGCGTCAGCCCCTTGCAGTTTTGCGCAAAACCCCGTTTAATATGCCCCCAAGAGGACGAAGGGGCGGCAACGATGACTCCTAGGAACGCGTTACAGCGCGCGACCCAAGCCGACGTCGCGCGCATCGCCGGGGTGAGCCAGACGACTGTGTCGCTGGTGCTGAACGGAACCGGCACGGCGCAGCACCGGGTTGGCGAGGACGCGTGCCAGCGCGTGCTGCGCGCAATCAAGATGACCGGCTACACCGCGAACCCGGTCGCCCAGCGCCTGGCAGGTGGGCGCACCTCGATCATCGGGGTCTACACCTACGAGTCCGTCTTCCCGCATGACGCAGGTGACTTCTACTATCCGTTCCTCGAGGGCGTGGAGAACGCGGCCGAACGCTTCGGCGTCGACCTGTTGCTCTTCACGTCGATGTCAGCCACGTCCGGACGCCGTCTGGTGTCGTCCGGCGGCGTCGGGAAGCTCCGGCTCGCGGACGGCTGCGTGCTCCTCGGACGGCACAGCTACCCCGAGGACCTCGCTGAACTCCTGCGCCAAGGCTTCCCCTTCGCCTTCGTGGGACGGCGCGAGGCCCACGGTGCTCGCGTGCCGTACGCGGGCGCCGCGTATGACGTCGCCACCCAGCAGGTCGTGGAGAACCTACTGATCCTGGGGCATCGACGGATAGCCTTGATCAACGATTTCACCGCGCACGAGTCGACGGAGGACCGCGTTCGCGGCTACCGCACCGCCATGGCACGCGCGGGACTCCAACCGGTCACTTTCGACGCGCCCCAACTGCCGCTGGGCGAGCTCCTCGACGCGCTCCGGACCAGCCAGATGAGCGCGGTCATCGGGCTCGGCGTTGCCGCGCCGCTGCGCCGCGCCGCCCTGGAGCGGGGGCTCTCCGTCCCGGGGGACCTGTCGATCGCGCGGCTCGGTGACCCTGAGGTCCCCGAGCTCGAGGACGTCGATTGGACCGGGTTCGTCATCCCGCGCGTGCAGATGGGTGCGGAAGCTCTGCACATCGTGATGAAGCAGCTCGACCCCCTCACCGGCGACGAGGACCTCCAGGTCCGGATCCCGTGCGCGGTGGTCCAGGGAAGCACGACGGCGCGGTTCCAGTCGGCTGGGCGGACCTACGCCCCACCGA